>NZ_JAAHIG010000435.1:0-7012 GCF_010692305.1 Moorena sp. SIO4G3
TGCATTGATAGCAAAGATAATATCAAAATAACTTTCTAACAAGCCAGTAGTTCGATGCATGACACTGATAGCATCTTGGCGATATATTGCTAATTTTAACTGATGAGTATAAGCAGAAATAGTTTGCCTCAATATTGGATAATTTTTAGAAATAATGGCTTGTTTTAGGGGTTCAGGATAGGGCTGGTTTACCTTTTTTTGTAGCTGTTTAAACCAACCATCAGCATCATACAAACACACAGAGGTTAGGATATTCCACCAAAAGCAGGTAGAATATCCAATGGAAGCTTGATGGTTGACGAGAATACGTGAAAGCTGTTCTTCAATCCATTGGGGGGTACGATACATCACATCCACACCAAATCCAGATTTGAGATCAATCCACTCATCACCTGTTTCCCAAAATTGGTTGTTAATTTCTATGCGCTCTGCAAATGGTTTTGCGATCGCAGCTCGAATTTCTACAGGAATATCTTTCTTGACATAGACATAAAAATCGTAGTCTGATCTGTCGTCGGAAACCTGTTGGCTTCGAGAACCGGCTAATGCTACAGCGACAACTTGATCCAAAGCAGCAAACTCAGCCGCCAGAGTTGTTGCTAAGGGAGGAATAGTTTTAATTAAGGGAATATATTTAGAAGCTATAGACACAATCCTAGCTAAACTGTTTGTCATGAAATGGCTCTCCGAGAGTAGAGCGTTTGTAAGCATTCAGCTAATGCGCTACGCGCACGCGTGCGCGTTCAGCTTATGCTTTGATAGATTTTTTCCCAGACTTTAAGTTCTAATTCATCTCAAACTATTAAATTATCCCCTTTCCCCATTGTGCACGCTACGGGAACGGCCCAGGTTAGGCAAAGGAGGTTTATTTTAAGCTGACGGCTGATAGCTGAACGCGCACGCGTGAGCCATTCGCGTAGCGTGGCCCAAAGGCCAAGGCTCACGGCTGTTGGCGTAGCCTGCGCGTAGCGCATATGCTTACCTATTAGGAAATTAGGATTAGTTATGTTTCAGATAGACTTCTGCGAGCATACCAAGCAGCACCGTGTAAAGCGGCCTGGTCATTAAGAATCACATAGATAGGAATAGACTTCAGCAAATCCACCATCTTATCTTTATTAATAAAATTTTCCATAAACAGAGGTTCACGCAGCTTATCGAGAATGCGAGGGGGAATCCCTCCACCGATATAAACACCCCCAGTTGCGAAAAACTTAAGGGCAGCATTTGCGGCTTCAGATGCCAAGATTGAGACAAACATCTCTAAAGCTTGCACACAAAGGGGACAGGTATTGGCCAGAGCTGCATTACTAATCGCTGCGGCTGGCTCTCCTTTGCTCATTTCTTCTGCTAACCATTCAGGGGTGTTTCCATGTCCGCTATCCCGCAAATAATTATACATACGAACCAAGCCAGGACCTCCTACAAGAATCTCGTAGCTCACCCGTTTGTATTCTTGCTGAACATAACGCATCAGTCCAACTTGAAGCTCATCCAAAGGAGCAAAGTCAGTACTCCCACCTTCAGATGCGATCGCATGAACTCGACCTTTCACCTCAACGGTTGCTGCTTCTCCCAAGCCAGTACCAGGTGATACTACTGCTCGATTTCCCCCTGGTATTTTAGTGCCGACATTAAGAGTAACTAATTCATCATCCTTTAGGGTTTCTATGCCATAAGCATTGGCTTCTACATCGTTGAGCAAGCTAACCGGAACACCTATAACTGAAACTAATTTAGCCGCTTCTACTTTATCCCAGGGTAAATTAGTCAATTTACACACACCTTCCTTGATTGGACCAGGTAAGCCGAAACAAGCAATTTTAATGGGATGCTCACAGCTTTCAACGAAAGCCCCTACCAGCTCCTCAAAACTGTGATAGTCTTTGCACTTATAAGTGCTTTTTTGAACTACAGATAGGTTCTCGTCAAATATTGCTAATCGGCAATTTGTTGCCCCTAAGTCACCTGCTAATATCATAAGTAATTCAAAATTCAAAATTCAAAATTCAAAATTCAAAAATGCTGTCAAACTCTTAACTTAATTATAGGTTAATCACCCTCTGCAAAATCAATTACTAAGGCTCGGCAATCCGGCTGATGGTGGATATCAACTGCTTCTGTTGTTAATTTTGAGAAGGGAACAGTATTAGTAATAATCGGTTCTAGATTAATCTTCTTTGTGCAAATCAGGTCTATGGCCTGACGAAAATGCTCTGGAGTATATCGATAGCTACCATAAATCTTGAGGGAACGATAATGAATTAAATTAGGATTGCCCCGAAACTCTGTTCCCGGGGGTGTTCCACCAAACCCAACTGCGGTACCGCCACACCTGAGCAGGGTTAATGCTTCTTCATAGGTTTCCCCAGAGCCAACGGCTTCAATAACCACATCAGCACCATAACCCTGGGTTTGAGCCATCACTATGTCTTTGAGAGACTCTCGGGTAACATTAACGGTAAGGTCAGCACCCAAAGCTGATGCCTGTTCCAGAGAATCATCATGTTTGCCAGCTAGAATAATTTTGGTAGCACCTCTCAAGCGCGCTACCTGAAGGAAGCTCAGTCCGACACCGCCATCACCAATAACTACCACACAATCGGACAAACCAATATTAGATAAGTCAATACCCTGAAGGATACAAGCTAGTGTTTCTGTAAAGGCAGCAAACTCATAGGGAATTGATGAAGGCAGCTCAACGATTCCGCTAGCCAGGGACGCCGGAACGCATACAAACTCAGCCATGCCACCGGGTTGTAACTTAGTTGGGTTGAGGCAATGGCCTAATGCTCCTCGCTGACAGTAAAAACACTCTCCACAGGGTTTTTCTGGGTTGACGGTAACGCGCATCCCTGGTTTGAGTTTAGTAACACCCTCCCCTACAGCAACAACATCTCCCGCCAGCATCCTACCAAAAATGACTGGAGGATTATGTTTGGCGTGTCCCACTAATACCGCCCGTGCGTGCATCGCACAAAAGAAACACTTCTGAACTTGTATCAAAACTTCCCCTGGGCTAGGTTCAGGTCGGTCTATTTTTTCTAAGCGAAAGTTCTCACGTCCTGGACCATACCAGACCGCAGCCTGCATGGTTGTCATAATCTCTTGCTCCAATCTTGTTTACTGTGGGTGCATCTGATTAAAGTTTGACTCTGTGGTGCGTTACGGGCAGCAACCTAACTCTGGCTACCGAGAAAATTAGGGCCGCCCTAACGCACCCTACGCAACTGTGGTGCGTTACGGGCAGCAACCTAACTCTGGCTACCGGGAAAATTAGAACCCCCCTAACGCACCCTACGCAACTGTGGTGCGTTACGGGCAGCAACCTAACTCTGGCTACCGAGAAAATTAGGGCCGCCCTAACGCACCCTACGCAACTGTGGTGCGTTACGGGCAGCAACCTAACTCTGGCTACCGAGAAAATTATGGCCGCCCTAACGCACCCTACGCAACTGTGGTGCGTTACGGGCAGCAACCTAACTCTGGCTACTGAGAAAATTAGAACCCCCCTAACGCACCCTACGCAACTGTGGTGCGTTACGGGCAGCAACCTAACTCTGGCTACCGAGAAAATTAGAACCCCCCTAACGCACCCTACGCAACTACGCAACTAACTTCTTTTACCGGTCAGCTAAAAACTTTTTCAGCCAAGGCTCAGTGATTTGTTCTAGTGAATTAAGGGTGACATCTGCGATCGCAAAACGTTCATCCTCTAGATTTTCTGGTGCTGGAACTGCAATACATGCCATGCTGGCAGCTTTGGCACTAATCACGCCACGAACCGAATCCTCTAAGGCAACACACTTTGTTGGTTCTATACCCAGACGACGGCTAGCGGTGAGATATACTGCTGGATGGGGTTTACCAAAGTCCTCCGCTTCTGCTGATGTAATCACATCAAAGGCATCTTTTAAATCGAGCCGTTTGAGTACTGTATCAATTAGACCCATGGGAGATGACGTTGCTAGGGCTAGGGGTAAGTTTAATTCCCGACACAACTTTACGGCTTCAATTGCACCTGGCATCGGTTGTCCCATGGTCATCAATAGCTCACTCATCCGAGCGATCATTGTTCGACATACCTCAGCTTGGCTCATACCAGTCCAAGGAAATCGAGCATACCAATACTTGACCACCTCATCGTTTCGCAAACCCATTGTTTGAGAAGACATACTCTCGTTCATGGGAATGCCAAGGTCATTGAAGACTTCGATTTCTACCTTAGACCAGAACGGTTCACTATCAATTAGTAAACCATCCATATCAAAGATCACAGCTACATCCTGCATCAGAATCTTCCTCAAGCGTCGAGATCTACAACAGTTCGGGTTCCAGGCTGTGGACTCCAATTAGTCAATTCTATAGGAAGCTTCTCAAGAGGGATAAACCGACCCAACAGTTGTTCAAAGAACGCCTCGTCGCCCTTGATGGATGCGATCGCAGCCGCAATGGTTTCGTCTGTAGCGCCAGCAAAAGACGTCACTACCGCTATCTCTCGCATAAATAACTCATGGGGAGAAATGGGTAAAGAAATCCCTTGTTTAGGAACACCATAGATACAGACTAAACCGCCCTTACGAACAAGATCGAGTGCTGTAGCCAGACCCCCTGGTGAACCGGAACATTCGACCACCACATGTGCCTGGTTTGGTTCTGGAACGTCGATCCGTTCAATTCCCAATTTGTTTAGCCAAGGGAGCGGCTCTTTGGTGATATCGTAAACTTTAATTTCTCCCTTGAAGTTGGGGGAATGATTTAGGAGGTAGGTAATTAGAGTTCCTGAAATCCCCCCCCCAATCACCAGGACGTTAGGGTGTGACGTAGCTAATAGATTAACAGCAGCTAGAATCCGTTTTACTCCCCTTACTGCACAACTTAAAGGCTCAATGAGCACTCCTAAAGATGGATTGGAGAATTCAAAAGGATGTAGGGAATTTATAGGAGCACAAATTTGCTCAGCATACCCTCCATGTTCATTTACTCCAAGTTCTTTAAGATTGATGCAGTGACTAGTTAATCCCTCTAAACAATAACTACATTTTCCACAGGAAATCTCATTATTGAGGGCAAAATGACCGTTTTGATTAGGCAAGCTACAGACTACTTCATGACCAAGAATACACTCTTTATCTAAGCCTGCTGCGGTTAGTTGCTGGTCTGTTTTACAGACTCCCACAAATTCTACCTTAGCAATGACTTCATTATCTTGAGTTTTGCTAGGCTCAGTAAACTCGCGAATGTCTACTTGATTGGCTTTGGATAAAACTGCTGCTCTCATCAAATAGCTCCTGCGGTTTCAGCGGTTGGACATAATAGGATATCAAGCTTGTGTAGGACTTGATCTAAAACACCAATAGTACAATCAATTTCTTCGTAGCTGATATCAAGATAAGGAGCAAATTTCAAAACGTTCAGGTCATATCCTCCGGTTTGGAGAATCATGCGCCAACTCTGGTCTTTCCAAATAAAATCATTATCCTGAGCAATGCTTGCTGCTAGTTTGGCAGACCCTTTGTAAGGTTTACCTTTTTCATCAGCAAAAACCATGTTCAGTATAAGTCCCAGTCCATCTACGCTATAGACACAGGAATGACGGGCTTGGAGTTCTTTGAGTTTGGTCAAAAAGTACAAACCTTTTGCTGGTACTGATGTTTCGTAGTCTTGTGCCAGCATATAACGCCATGTTGCTAAAGCAGCAGCAGTTCCGAGAGGATGGTTAGCAAAGTTGCTATGGGCGTGTCCAGGAGTGAAAAAGTCTGGTGCTACTAGGTCTTCTCGTGCCCAGACTAAGCTAACTGGACTCAAACCATTGGTGAAGGATTTGCTCAACGTAATAATATCTGGGACAAACCCAAAATGTTCGAAGGCAAATAATTTACCAGTACGGTACATACCAACTTGAATTTCGTCATCAAAGACAAGAAGTCCGTGCTTTTGTCGTAACTCACTGATAAACCCTTTAAAGAAATCCCTAGGTGGGATGGTGTAGCCTCGTCCTTGACAAGGTTCTACAACTATCGCACCGACTTCTGAACTGGTCTCACTTGCGATGCCATAAAATTCATTGGAGAATGCCTTCCGAATCATGCTCTCGCAGTATAAGTCACAGGTTTCTCGTTCTTTTTCATAGAAACACTGAGCGCAGTTAGCAAACGGAAACATAACTGCCCGTTCTGAGAACTCATTAAAGTACTGTCGGTATCGATGACTACTCGAAAGGTTGAGAGTACCAAGAGAGCGACCATGATAACCACCCATCATCACAGCTACTTTATTCTTGCGGGTGTTCTTACGAATAATCTTTAGGGCATCTTCCACCACAAGTGCGCCGCCAACATTGAAAGAGACTCGGCCTTTGACACCGGTTCTTTCATACATCGCATCTACTACTTGTTTCGCGATTAATAATTTTTCACGATGTAGAAAGTCGCCATTGGCTTGAGGTAATGTATGGAGTTGTTTAGTAACCTCTGATTCAATCTCTGGATTTCGATAGCCGAAGTTACAACTTGAGTGCCACATTCCGGTATCGATATAGGATTTGCCCTCATCGTCGAAAACCAATCCCCCCTTACAACCAGTTACGATTATTGGTCGCTCTTGATAGTGAACCGTATCCCCCCAACACAGGTATTCCTGATCAATTTGGCGAAGAGTCTGGCTGTCGATTGTAGTTGATGAATCTAGTTTTTCTTTCTCTAAAACTGATATTTTTTCCAATTGTTCATGCAAGGGGTATTCGGTAGTATTTTCACACCACTCTTCAGCCATTGTTAACGGGAATTGATTAATCTCAGTCATTAAATCACTTTTTTATTGTTTTACCTATGCACAGGGTAAGCGCAATAATCACTAAAAATACAGTCTTACCAGTACTCTTTAAAAGAATTACAAGAGTACTATAATTCCTGCATAGTATAAGACTAATCTTTGATAATATTTTGGATCAGTCTTTAGTTAATTTTCCTTGCGCTTACCGGTTTTTTATGCACCCAGAGCATCCTATCAA
>NZ_JAAHIG010000436.1:0-6998 GCF_010692305.1 Moorena sp. SIO4G3
GGGTTTGGAATTGGGCGTTAGGCATGTGGAACTTTGCTTATAAAGAAGGACTAAAACTTTCAACTAACAAGCTCAAAAAATTCTACACCAATCACGTTAAGCCTCAATATCCGTGGCAATCCACTCTGAGCTCAAGGGTTTATCAATTCGCCTTTATGTACTTAGCGGAAGCGTTCAAAGGATTTTTTCAAGGTACGTCTCAACATCCTAAGTTCAAGAAAAAAGGTAGAAATGATAGCTTTACTCTTGATAACTGCGGCCGGATAATGGAGTTTTCAGGAACTCGATTAAAACTTCCCTTTATTGGATGGGTCAGTACATACGAACCTTTACCGGAAATCCATACTAAGAGAGTTACAATCACTCGAGTAGCTGATTCTTGGTATCTGTCTGTAGCCTACAAGTTTGAACCTGAACACACCGTAAAATCTAGAGAATATCTGGGTGTTGATGTTGGGGTTAAAGTTCTTGCCACTTGTTCAGATGGAACGGTTTTTGAAAACCCAAGAGCTTATGAAAAAGCTAAGAAAAAATTAGCTCGACTCCAACGAGAATTATCTAGAAGACAGATAGGTTCTAAAAACAGATATAAAACTCAACTGAAGCTAGCAAAAGCTCATCAAAGGGTCGCTAATATCCGGAAAGATGCCATCCATAAACTAACCTCCTGGCTAGGCAAGAACCACGCTGTCATCGGGTTAGAGGACTTGAATGTGTCCGGTATGTTGAAAAACCACAAGTTAGCCGGTGCTATTGCTGATTCTGCCTTCTATGAGATTCGTCGCCAACTGGAATATAAGTCCGAGTGGTACGGTTCACAATTAGTTTTTGCAGATCGGTTTTATCCATCAAGTAAGACCTGTTCTAGTTGTGGTCACATTCAAGAAATGCCACTAACACAACGAGTTTTTAGCTGCTTCGCTTGCGGTGCACTCAAGGACAGGGATTACAACGCAAGTGTGAATTTAGAGCATAAAGCCCACGGGCTTCTCGGTGATAGCCTGTGTTAGTGAGTAGGGCCGACCCCTCACGCAATCCACTTTTGTGGAGGAAGCAGGAAGTAAACTTCATTACGACCCTTTGTGTCGTGTTGTGTCAGTTTTATAAAGCAGTCTGTATCTACTTGATTAGACTTCGCCGTAGTGGTTGGGAATAGGGAACTTCGGATATCGGAACAGAACTATAAATACATATCAAGTAGGGACGTATGGCGTGCGCCCCTACAGGTTGAGTCACTCCCTAAGTCCTGTTATAGTTTCTCAATAATCAATAACGTTTGTGTCGTAACTCAGCTTTAGGTGAAACCGCCAGCCCAGATATATCGCCCCGGTTGGACTCGTTTCCAGCCTTTAGATTCACATCCTTTAGTTAAAGTGTTACTAATGGATTTACGGGCTACATTTTTCTTCTTAGGATCCAAACCATTAGGATAAAGCACGTCCAAAACATCTGCGGCACTCATGATCTGTGGATAGTGTTCTCTTAACACAGAAGCCACTAGCTCATATAACGTCATATACTTTAATTGCTCTAACTTAGGTAGCGGAGAAGGCCGACGAGCTTTGCTTTTGGCAGGCTTTCTCTGAGGTTTATTGGTAGAAACTAAATCGGGCAAATCTTCAGCAGAAAAGGTGTAGCAATCTGGAGAGTCAGGGTCAGAGTGCCATAACCCCTGGCTCTCTCCTTTCAGCAAGATGGATTTGACCAGAGAAGTTTTCGAGGCAATATCCTCTTTGCCCAACTCTCCAAACAGCTCCCTGATCAGGTAATCAACGTGGAAGATCGTACCCCTATGAGTTTCTAGGAGTTGCTCAATGGCTTCTGTAATCCTCTGCTCCTGGTAATCGAGTTGTTGTTTGAGTGCTAATGGTGACTCATCTAATTCAGTTTCAGTGGAGAAGTCTGCAGGCAATTCAGCTACTGGCGTGGTGAGGTAGTATTTTTCCTGCTGGTTGTGGTTGCGATTTCCAGGAGGCAGGAACTTGTTGGAATTGTTTTCTGGTAGAGCTAATGCATTGGTATTTAGCAACGCTTTAGCATGGCTAAGCTGTTCTCTTGCAACTGTGGCAGCTTGTTCATGATACTCCACCATTTGTCGGTAGTAATCAACCAAATCTGCTAACATGTTTTGACTTTGCGATGGTAGCGATGGCTGTGATGGAACATAAGACATCTACTTTTTTCCCCCAGATTCGTTAGCGTGTTGATAGCGAAGACACTTTCTGGCTACTCCTTTGCAGCGATTGCCATACTTGGGACAACAGGTAGCATAAGTCTCCCTCTCTGCAGGCGAATTGCAGTAGTGGCAAATGAACTTGTAAACCCGTGTATGGATAGTACGCCTGTGGGCTCTTACTTTGTATTCTCGAACAAAAACTTGTTTACTGGGCATGATTGTTTAGATAATTTACTCCTTAAAGAGTAACAATGGGTTACTAATAAGTGAAAGGAAGCCAATTAACACTGCTTGTGTGTTCTTTTTGAACTCTGGGGCAGCGTCAAGCACGGGGGATTCTACGCAGAAGGGGATAGCGGATGAAACTGGAAGCCTCAACCATAATCTTCGATTTAGTTGTCGGTACTTCACATAACTCCCATAGCAAGGGCAGTAGGAGTAATACCTTTGACTCCAATTTGATCTAACATCCTCACACAATAACTGCAAGCTGTACAATAGGGAACTGCCGCCAGATTCCTCTGGAAAAACGGCAGCTGATGGCATCGATTCTGATTGGCTATGTGACCCAATGCTCACAACACTTCGATTGGGAGCACTCACATCTGTCCATACCAAGTCATTTCCCCTAAGTAGAAGGTCATGGTCGATAAGCTAAATGCGCGCTCGGTGTCTAGTGATAGACTATTCCATATCTAGTCTAGGTTTGACCTTAAGCAGTGTGCCATTCTCCCGCTTGTTAATTGAATTGTGTGATCAACAATTACCTGTTTAGTCTCCATCGCCTTTTGTTTCAACTCCTCCGGCACTTTCTCGCCAAATTTACCGAGATTATTCCCTAAATTCTCTAAATATATAATGTCTGGTTGCTCAAATCCCAGAGTATAGACTTTTTTTCCCTCCCTTTTGGTAATGGGTAATGAGTAATGGTCCTAGGATTACCGATTACCCTGAGCCAATCACCCAACAATCCGATGTGGCATCCCTTTTCAAGAAAGGGTATCAGAATCGGCTCTTCCTCTGGCTCCCCCATCCGAAGTTCCTAACAGAGCATATATAGCACTACGCATTAAAGTTAGGACATTGATACAAGCTGAAAACCTTCTGTAGTAAACTTTTGCCTCTTGCCTCTTGCCTCTTGCCTTGGGCGTAGCGCTATAACCCCCTTCGCTTTCGCATCCTACTGCGCACCGGAGCCACGCTTCACGTCTATGGCTCCCAAGCGGTTTATCAAAAAACTGCTATTGCTCATCCCTAACAATTACAACCAGATTAGCAACTAACAATTACTATTGACCAATCCCCAGAATTGATTAGATTGTAAACCACTAACTTATCCATCTTCTGTCAGTATCCGAATGTAAGAGATAATAAATATAAGAGTTTATCCAGACATAGAAAATGTTTAAAATTGATTGATCATTTCAATGATATCGATAAATCCGAGCCACGATATTATTTTCACTAAAACCTTGCGCCAAAAAAGCTATAATTTTAAATATCAAAGGTTTCCCAAAACCTAGTATGTAAAAAAAATATGAAATTACCACTAAGTATTTTATAAAACAATTAAATAGCAATTTCGGGATATACATATAAAAATTAATCGATAAAATGTGGTAACTTAACTAATTTTATATTATTTATTATAGTTAATAACTCCTATTAGTTGATTTATATCAACGCTATAAATTAATACATATTTTTTTTATATATAGTTTTGTTAAGCAGTTTTATCAACGTCATTAACATTATTTTTTTGACGACATCTAGTTTCAGATAAACGCTCTAATATTGGTTTAAATAATTGCTTAATTGACTCGAGAGTTTTTGATTTTTGATTGGCGTCTATTTTTGGCTGCCGAAGTTTATTTTTGTCGAGTTTTATTACCAACTCTAAAGCTTCTTTGTGTTGGTTAATTTCTTCTACAACTATTTTTCGTTCCTGTTCAGGATCTGTTATTGTTGCTGGATCCTCTTTTCTTAACGTAAGTTGTTTAGTATTGTTATACAAGGGGATAGGGTTAATCCCATATACCATTAGGATTTGAAGATTTTTTCTGGCGGCCATGAATTTTTTGCTAGCGGCTACTATGCCTCTACTTAGACAAAGGGAAGCTATGGAAAAAATTATGGCTACAACAAAAGCAATAACGGGTATTAACTGATCTGCTGATCCGGATTCGTTGCTGACTAATACGGCTTGGAAATTCAAAAATATATCTCCTAATAGCACCAGCCAAATTATAGATAATCCATTAGTTAATGGTAAAGGTATCTTAATTTTTTTTGTCAGAATTCCAGAGCCATCTACTATAGAGGTTATGGGTAAAGCACCTGTTACCAATAAACTGATTAAATTCTTAGTCTCAATCCCAAATATTTTATCACCCTTGGACAGAGCAAGTCTTTCCCCAAACGAATAATCTAATAGAGCAAACTGTCCAAAACTAGAAATGATTAACAGTGCTGAAAATATCAAAATTATTATGATTTGAAGTCTTTTTTCTCGGCGATACCAATCTTCAACCTTTTCACGCTCTTTCGGCTTTTCAATATAGTTTTCAGACTTGGTAGCTGCTGGTTCAAATTCCGTCATATCTGATCACATCATTAGTTGAATCTATTCCGGTGAAGCATTGGAAGCCTATACTTTTGGTTTAACCTCTAATTTATCGTCCAAATCCGCAAAACCATACTAGTGTAAAATGTTATTTTTTTTTAAATCATCCGGTATTTCGCAATAGGTATCTTCTGAACTAGGAGTATATTTTTCGAGGTATTCTCCATCCAGTATTGACTCAAAATACTTATCAAGATGGATTCCCCCTATATCATCTATCTGGTTTAATTCTTGTTGAATTTCATTTTTAACAGTTTTACCATCACGAAATGCATTACTTGATTGAATACTTTTTCTATCTTTTTGTCTTAAAATTTCTTTTAAATTGGGATAGTTTTTGGGCTTAAAATAATAAATCCCTTCAAATAAGTCCCAGGTGTAAACTTGAAGGTTAACATTTGGTTCAGCATCTTTGATTTCAAAGGGCAACGAAATTATTAAAATAACAGTTTTAATTTTAGGGTCACGAATTTGGAGATTTCTCTCTAGACTTAAATTTAGAACTTGTTGATCATCTTCTCTAGACCATTTCCAAGCTAAGCAACTAGCTTTTTTATAAATCCATCTGTCGTTATGGTTATCAATACGTCTGATATAAAAACTTTTAGCTTGATGAGAAAATGTCAATAATGTTATAATATTGGGAGTATATCTCTGATCTAGTAAACTATTGCTATCTTTAATTTCTGGTCTTGAGTTGACAGGAACTCTCAAAACCAGCTTTTGAGGTGAGCATTCTTGATTGCCAAAAATCTCGCTATAGATAGGCTCATTAGACTGCACACTTATACTTCGAGCTTCTTCAGTTTGAATGAGACAGGGAGTAATTTTAGGGCTACAGGATTGTAGCCCGATACTATTCAAGATAAGAGTGACAATAATTCCTAGGTAGCGGTGCAACCCCAGCGAGGTGCCCTCGCCATGGGAACGCGCACCAAGACATCGGAAGAGTTTATTCATGCGAAACTGTACCATGAAATGACTTGAAAGATGCTTTACGCTAGCATCCAGTTAAGCGTTCATGCCTACAGGATTACTTAAGGCATCTTTTGCCAACCTGGGACGATCTAGGATGGAAAGGGTATGCGATCGCGTTAGATACATCTCACTAATGATCTTCTAAGGTCACCGCAGACTTCCGGATTGTTGGCAAAATTAGCATGTTTGTCGTTTTTCCAACTGCTCTAGTAGCCCTTCAATGTTCTGAATTTATACTTCCGCTTCTGCCTTGCGATTCCAGGCTGATTGAATCAGTCGGCCAATAATTTCCTAGGTGCGCTTTCCACATCCAATTATTTAATTCGCTCAAGGTGCGCTTTCCAGCATTTGGTCTGGGCAACTAGACGAGGGTGGTTTTGACTTCTAGCAAACTGCTCTACTAACTCGCTGCGACTGCTCTTCCACCTGTTGGCCAATTTGTCTAGTTTCTTAATCCTGCTCAGCGTTAACATGTTTGTTGACTCGGATTTTATATTCTCCTTGTGTTGTCTGTGTGTTTCTCATGTCTTGGGCTGATCGCCTACACACTCAAGTTATATAAGACGCTTAATTAAGTTATATAAGACGCTGATGTAAGTAATCACGCTTTATAACTTAATTAACATAATTACACACATCTATTCAGATTAAGTCTATAAGTAGCCCATCACTCTGTTCGATGAAGATGGGACTACAAAACTTTCCCTAGAATACAACAAGCAATTAATAGGAGTGCATCAATGAGCTATAAAGACGAACTATTTCCTTGGCGCATCATTCGCCATCTGCCTAAATGCCAGCGAATCGTTGTCGCTCGCTTTCGCCGCCGCAATCAAGCAGAAGCCCATCTACAAGCACTGCGCTGCTTAATACCAGATGCTCGCTTCACCCTCATGTTCGACATCACATTAGATGATATTGTCCCAGCTATCGCTATGACAAAGCACTCATCTTTACCTAATCATCAATAAAACCAAATGCTTGGCTGTGATCACTGTTTTATTTCGCCCCATTAAAGCGCCTAAGAAGTTTGCCATTAGTGACATACTCCCACACGCTCATCAGAGATTACAGTGTGGGCTTCTTGCCAACTCCACCCAACGGTATCGGCTTTCGCCGACGCTGCGCGAACGGATACGTAGGCTTGCTTTATTGACGACACGGTCAGAAGTTACCGCTTAAAGAGTGGAGCCTTTATGGTTAGTCGGCTATGCATAAAAG
>NZ_JAAHIG010000437.1:0-6981 GCF_010692305.1 Moorena sp. SIO4G3
TCATCAGCGACCCATCTTTACACCTTGGAAAGCTGGTGAGATGGGGTAAGCCATCTGCAGAGGCTTACTTGGGCAAACAGCCCCTCATTCGGCAGGATTGATGACAGAGGGCATTAGTACATATGTACTAATTTTGGGGTAGCATTGAACGCAGCTTGACAGTTCTGCTGATTTTTTGTCTAATTCTTCTCACTTTTTGTCGAATCAGTTATAATAGACGAGCAAGTAATGGTGAATTAAAGTCTATTAAAGTTGATGACCAAAGCCAAAAATGCACCGGTTAACGACAGTAGACATCAAACCTCCTGTAGATAGAGCAATCAAAATCAGAAATTTGGCGGTGGGGCATCCCATCATTAGTAAAGCTTGCCTTATACCCGAACACGGAAGCGTTTCCGTAAGGAGATAGCGATGGCTGGGGTTGGCGAGAAGCCTACACCTACTCGATAGAGAGGTTTGGGAAATGTCACCGTAATTAGTTGCCGGTTAGATTCCCCTGATCAGGTAAGTATGCTGGTGTTGAAGCGGCTTACTTTCGATTGCGCGATGATTTGCCTCTAGCTTGGCATAGCTTGGGGAATATGAGCTGTTTGGTGCAAACATTTTACAGAAAATTTATCTACGGTATGGTTAGTGGTCAGGTATTTTACTGAACTAGCTAATAACCCTATGTGAGGTCGCCACACTGCTTGCTGCTGAAGGACATTCAAGAAAAGGGCAGAAAACAAAGTTAACTGCCCTATTTTAATTAGGGCTTACGCAATTTAGCCATCGACACACGACATGTAGCTTTTAGAGGGTAACTATAACACTACATGTAGAGTTCATCCGCAAGCCCTATTTAAGCAAACCGTTCAAGTTTTCTTGAACAATAACAATTTATTATGAAAAGCCAAGAAGATCAACCTCTAACCCTGGTAAAACTCAGGGAACATGTCAATCTGACTCAAATGAAATTAGCCATTGCTGTTGGTGTCAGCATTACGACGATTAGTGACTGGGAAAATGGCAAAGCCGAACCACGCTTAAAGCACGTCAGGCTCCTGATTGAAATACTGGGTTGTTCTTTCGAGGAACTTTGTGAAGCCTTTGACCAAGCAAAACGTCGTTCGTAAAGCGACGGGTGCGCGGTCAAAGGCAGCCAGTGCGTTCAAAGCTAGGTAGTGCGTTCAAAGGGGTTTCCCCTTTGAACGTACTGCATCCCGACTCCCGACTCCCGACTCCCATTAACCCAGGACTTTCTACCTCACCCAATTGAGAACTGCTATATATAAACCTATATATAAACATAGGCTTGAAAATGAATCAATAACCCAATTGATATCTCAGCTGAAAGTTAATTTCCCCAAAGGTCTAATGATTCAACGCTTAGGAGCATTATCAAAAGCACGAGCGATCGCATTCCAGGCTAACTTGGGCTTGAAATCTGCATCGAGAGGTAGAGGTCGCACTGGCGCACCATCTGACCGGGGATGGAAGCTAGTTAAGTATGTGTAGCGATCGCTAAATCCCCAGGTCACTACTGCAATCACTGCTGGCTCATCAAGTACCACAGACAGATAATCTTCATAAGCTTGAGCCACCATGCGATCGCGTACAGTCACATCCTTTGGTAACTTGTCATCTCTGACATCTAGTTCAGTAATCAAGATTTTAAAACCCATACTCGCCACATCTCGGAGAAACTTCCGCAGGCTGTGGGGGTTAATCCGTTTATTCCCTCGCAAGTGAGCCTGGATTCCCAAGGCATGACAGGGGGTTCCCTGAGACTTCAACCCCTCTAGTAGCTTCAAGACAGCCCTACGCTTGGCTTGCTCATCACTCGAATCATAACTCAGTCCATACTCGTTATAGAGTAACATTGCCTTGGGGTCAGCTTCAGCCGCAATGCGAAAGGCTAGGTCAATGTATTTCGGACCTAAAAATTTTAACCATGGCGTTTTGCGTAAACCATCTGCCCGTCCTTGGAAGGTAGCGATCGCTTCATTAACAACATCCCAGGAGTGCATTTGTCCAGCATAACGCCCAGCCACTGTCTTAATATGTCTGACCAAGAACTGTTTAGCATTTTGGCGGTTTACTGTCTCCTCAAACCAAGGGGGTAATGAGATGTGCCAAACAAGGGTATGTCCCCGAAACAGCAATCGATGAGTCTGGGCAAAGTTTGCCATCCAATCCCCAGCCGTAAAGTCAAACTGATGGGGGTGAGGGCACAGGGGAGGGGAAGAAGGAGTAGAAACAAACCACTTGAGTCCCCATCCGGGAACCAGCATGGCACACTCTTGAGCAAAACGGGTGGCTAAGGCTGGGTTTGAGGATAGGTCTCGGAATCGACTCTCGGCTCCATAAATTAATCCTTTTGCTGCTGCACGCTCTTTTAAAGAAGCTCCTTGAGCTACTGCAAAGTCTCGCTTCGGGTCATCAATAGCTTGAATTGAGTTACTTTGTCTGATAGATTTACACCTTGTCAGAGGGCCGACACTGGCTAAGCTACCTAAACCCAGTAATAATTCACGTCGTCCAATCATTAACTTGTTTTTACTCCTAGAAACCATCACCTAATATGTGTAGCTTTTATTATTTCAGTGATTTATACCTGAGGGGGTGACAAAATAGCAGAAAAAGCTTTTTTTGGAAAAAATGCCGGGATTTCTGGTAAAAAAATATCGGTCTAGTTATCTCAATAAGACCAATAAACATGATCAGCTTACCGTAGGGTGCATCTCATATTTGTAAAAAGGATCGCAAGTGTGGGAAGTGTGGGAAGTGTGGGGCGGGGGCGCGGGGAGTGTGGGGCGGGGGCGCGGGGAGTGTGGGGCGGGGGCGCGGGAATTTTATCCCGAATTTTTGCCTAATTGCAAAACTGAGATGCACCCTTACCGTAAGCATATGGGCGCTCGCGCACGCTAGGCGAACATCCAAAGGCCAAGGCCAAAGGCCACGGTACGGGAATGGCCACGCTACTTGAGGTGCTTTCAGCTTATGCTTAGGGTTTTAAACCGATTTTTTTTACCCCAAAAAACTAATTGATCTAGTGAGTTAGCCCACGAATTTTGCAGGCATCAATAAATTGATGATTCTGGTTCAGCTATTGCTATTTCTTCCTTTTTTTTCTGGAGTACTTTGCAATTTCATTGTAGGCATTAATCGTTTTATTGGCTAGTTCTTGCCAATCAAAAGCCTCTAGGGGAGCTTGTTCTGGACGGGGAGTGTTTAACGCCCAATCTAAAGCATTTTCAATGTCATAATCAGTAATTTCTCCTGTATAGGTATAGACCCATTCTTGACCAACTTGGTCTTGAACTTCAGGGAGAGCACCAATTTTAGGAACTAATATGGGTCGGTTAAAAGAGAGGGCTAAGAAAGCACTACCAGAGTTTAAAATCTCGCGGTACGGCAAAATAACTAAGTCAGCAGCACTGAAGTACCATTGCATATGGTCTTTAGGTATGAAATTTAAGTTAATTCGCACTCGTTGATCTAAGGCGGATTCCCTTTCAATTTCTGCTGCTAATTCAGGAAATTCTGGACTACCCACAATATAAAGTATGGCTTCTGGGTCAAAAACCTGTCGGAAAACTCGCATCAATTGAGGAGCATTTTTGTAAGGTCTAATTTTGCCAAACAAAAGCAATACTTTCGCCGAAGTTGGAATTCCTAGGTAGTTGCGAGCTTCTTGAGAACTGACTTGATTAGGATACTGCCCTCGGTAGTGACCATGGGGTACTACAAAACCAGGAATATTCTTTAACTGAGGGAAGCGCTCTTGGGCAGCTTTCATCCCAGTTTTGCTAAGGTTAATGTAACCATCTAACTGCCTTGTAAAGGCTTTCCAGAACCAAGCCTCTAGTTGCGGGTAAAGCTGTTCATGAGAGGCTAAGTTGTGTACTGTCCAGACAATTTTTGTCCCCCGCCAGCGAGCCAAAATCATTAATAATAATAGAGCTAACGTTTTTGTGATCGCTCTGAAGAAGTTAGGTTCATTTAAGTTTCGTTCTGGCCAGTGCCGATGCCAGATAGAATAATTATTTATCAGCAATTTTTTAGGAGAAAACTCATGGACATCAACCCCCAAAGTAGTCAGGTGGGTGTAAACTAGCCAGGTATAAGGGTTTTTGTCACGATCTTTAAAGGCTGGTTGGGCAAGAATTTTCATATTCCACCTACTCCATTTAGCTTTGGTTAACTTTAGAGCTACTATTACTTGCATGGTACTACCTAAACCTTGAAATCCATTACCAGTCAAGGTGTCTGCCGCAAACTACTTAATAGCTTTAAAAAAACGTAAACGATCTCAGGTTTCTAGTGACCAGAATTGATCAGACTGATAAAAAGGTAGATCGAAGAGTTGAACATAATTACGCACAACCTCGACTTCAGATTGGGTCATCGTTTGTTTCCATTTATTTATTTGTTGGTTGCTGATACGTACCTTGGAATAACGACCAGGGATGTTGTTAGTTGAACTCTGGAGTACATGCTTTTCTACCCGGGTAGTCCATGGCAATTCAAACTGCTCAAATAGCTCTTTGAACTTACCAATAGGGTCTAAGCATAAGTCCTCATAAAAGACCAATAACCATTCAGGATTTCGAGACAATGCATCGGCGACAACACGATGTCTTGCTGCCCAGATAGCTGCAAAGATTTCTATTGGCCTTTTTGCTGCCTCTATCACTGAGCGGTAGGGTTCGTATTGGATCTTGAAATAAGCTAGATTGATGTAATAGAGTATCTCGCGAAAGCTCAGCAGGAGTTTCTTTGTTAATTTCTGATAATACGGTGGGGCAAGGATGTCGAACAATTACCAATAGTTTTGGATTGTAGCGCTTGAAAACCCACTCAATGGACATCAGAGATGCGACATCTTTGACGATGATTTGATAATTAGGCAGTGCTCTAGCCCAGAAACCTCGGTACCAACCGCCTCCAAAAGGTAGACCTTTGAAGACATTATCAAAAGCATTTTCAAGCAAGTCATCTTGCTCACCAGGTCGTGTATATCGGAACCATGTATCCATGTTGCCTTTTCCAGTAATCTCTGGATTACATGGCTCGTAGTAGTATATAGCACGATTTGCGGTGGACAATGTTTTCCCGACCCAACTTGTACCGCTGCGACCATGACCTAATATCAAAATTGGGCGTTTGCCAACTTGCCAGTGATTCAAAAACCACGAGCTAAGATAGTAGCTGGTATTAGTAATTAAACGTTGTTTCCTCATTTATATTTATTTAGGGTTTGCTGAAAAAGTATTTTGGTATGGGTAGGAGTCAGGAGTTAGGAGTCAGGAGTTAGGATAAATGGGAATTATATAGGAGTTAGTCGAAAGAATTGTCCCTTGATTTTTATGCTCTTGTCTGCTAAAAATGTTAATTTGATTTATTTTTTTATATAAACATTGAAATCAGTCTCAATTCGGCTAACTAAAATGCCAACTAAAATTTAATCACCACTAAACCTTAAAAAGAGTATCACAACTATCAATATTTAGCGATATAGCGTTTATCCTAGTTATCAGGTACAGTCATTTTTTTCAACCTCTAATCCCTACTCCCATTAACTCCAAGGGCGTAGACCCTCACCCAATTAATAACTGGTATATCAAGATTTAGATCGAGCTAACTGGTTAGACTTGGAAAGTGAAACAAGAGAATCTAGTTCCGAAATAACCCCTGCTATTGCTTTATAACCAAACAATTCCTCAAGTACACCTGGATTAACATTATCTCTGAAAGGATCGGACAAAAATCTGATAATTGCTTCGGCAAAGGATGACTTATCTACAGCAATTTCAAAGTAGTGATGAACCTCTTCTGGTAGACCTGCTATTCCCTGTGGTGTAGAAACAATCGGTCTACCAGAAACCAGCATTTCTAGGGACTTTATACTAACGCCACTCCCAGCTGAAACTGGATTAATGAGAACGCGCCCCGACTTGTATACTTCTGTAGAAGACACTGGATTTATTTTCAGATCAACTTCTGCAGTTTCCTCACATAGCTGCCTAACGTGGTGGACAGGATTTGAACCCGCTATTAAAACAGTAAATGTTGGTAATGCCAAACGTATTATAGGCATAACTTGGGTAATAAACCAGATTATTCCCGCTACATTGTTGTCCGAAAAGAGGTTACCCAAAAAAACGATATCATAGACAGGATTAGTCCTTAGTTTATCTCTGGATATTCCTTCCCTATTCTCTTCAGGAAACTCAATCAGAGGAGGTAAGTAGCGACCATTTGTCAATCCTTGACTTATCCAAAAATTTAGGTCATCTAGGGATATATCGTAAAATAAAGTACTCTTTTTTAGTAAATTTGTTTCATACTTTTCTAAGTTAGACAGTGATAAATATCGTTTGAGCTTGTTTAACCCTTTGGCAGACGCAAGTTTTCGCTTATAGTACAAATGCTCGATATTGTGAGAGCGAATAACCAGCAGCAGATTAAAGTGTTGACTTAACTGACTTGCTACTTCTCCACCGTGAATACCATCTAGGAAGATGACATCAGGATTAAACGCAGCCACATCAGAGAGTAATAGGTTGAATTCTTTACCTCTAACAATTCTAGATGTCACTTCCAAAGGATACTTGAGTAAGTCAATTATCCGCCGAATAAAATAGCCGAGTGTCTTTGGAAACTTTATCAAAAAAACTTGCTTAGCATACTTCCTAATTTCCAGGACTTCCTCTGGTTTTGGCGTATGGCTACACCAGCAGATAACTTGTAGCTCAGTCCCTAAATTAGAGAAAGCTTTTATCCTTCGCCACATGTCTAATCGCGCCCCATGGATGGGCGGATAGGGAATATCATGGCATACTAATGTAATCTTCATAATATAGCAATCCTAAATCATTTGTAAAATCAGCAAAATCTGGAATCGTTGCTGGGCAAGGGTTATAGCAATCACTTTAGCCAATATATTTCACGAATCATTTAGGACTGCTATAGTGCTACTATTCCTCTCAGTTGTTA
>NZ_JAAHIG010000438.1:0-6975 GCF_010692305.1 Moorena sp. SIO4G3
CAGTTGCTCGTAATTTTGCGCTGAATATCTATCGCTCCAATGGCTTCTCCAATATGGCTCAAGCACAGCGATACTGCCAATTTGGACTAGACACACTCAAGCGCATTTTTAGAATGAAATAGCCCTGCTACTCCCTACTCCCTACTCCCTACTCCCTACTCCCTACTCCCTACTCCCTATTCCCTACTCCCTATTCCCTATTCCCTGTTCCCTTTGCTATATAATGACTAATGACAAACAACAAGTAAATGTTATCGGTGGTGGACTAGCGGGTACAGAAGCCGCTTGGCAAATTGCTCAGGCTGGAGTACCAGTGGTGTTGCACGAAATGCGACCAGTGCGACTATCCCCGGCTCATCATACGGTCGAATTGGCAGAACTAGTATGTAGTAATTCCTTTGGTGCTAAGTCAAGCGATCGCGCTGCGGGTTTGTTGCACGAAGAATTGAGACGCCTTGGTTCAATTATTATTGGCAAAGCTGATAAACATGCTGTTCCAGCTGGGGGTGCCTTAGCTGTAGACCGAGCAGTATTTAGTCGGGAATTGACGGAAACCTTAGCTAGTCATCCCCTGATCGAGTTGCAGCGGGAGGAAGTTCCGCAAATTCCTACCACAGGGGTGGTGGTACTGACAACCGGTCCGTTGACTAGTCCTGCTTTAGCCGAAGACCTGCAACAGTTCACTGGTTTAGAATACTTTAGTTTTTTTGATGCTGCATCACCGATTGTAGTGGGGGAATCCATCAATCGTGATATCGCCTTTATGGCATCCCGGTATGACAAAGGAGAAGCTGCTTATCTTAATTGTCCCATGAATCGGGAGCAGTATCGTCACTTCTGGGAAGAACTGTGTGCAGCTCAAAAGGCGGAATTGAAAGACTTTGAGCAAGAAACTGCTAAATTTTTTGAAGGGTGCCTACCGATTGAGGAGATGGCTCGTCGCGGGGAAGATACTATGCGCTATGGTCCTCTGAAGCCAGTGGGACTGTTTGATGCCCGTAAGGGAGACTTCCGCGCTCCAGAAAATCAGCACCAGCGTCCTTATGCTGTGGTACAGCTGCGACAGGAAGATAAAACAGGTCAGCTGTGGAATATGGTCGGATTCCAAACCAATTTGCGCTGGGGTGAGCAGAAACGGGTATTTCGACTGATTCCAGGTTTGGAAGAAGCAGAGTTTGTGCGCATGGGGGTGATGCATCGGAACACGTTTCTGAATGCTCCTGAGTTATTGCAACCAACCCTACAGTTCAAAAAACGGTCTACTTTGTTGGCAGCTGGTCAATTGGTAGGAACAGAAAGTTATACAGCAGCAGCTGCAGGAGGGTGGCTGGCTGGTACCAATGCGGCGCGACTGGTATTGGGATTGGAACTGGTAACGATGCCAACCACTACGATGATGGGAGCGTTGTTTGAGTTTATCAGTTCCGCATCACCTAAGCATTTTCAGCCTATGCCACCAAATTTTGGGATTTTGCCCGAATTGGCGGTGCGGATAAAGAATAAGCGAGAACGGTATGGAGCATATCGCGATCGCGCTTTGGCAGATCTTAATGATTGGTTGAGTAGGCTGCGCGTATCAGCAGCATAACAACTCCTATATAGCGTTTGTATTTGAGTTGTGAAAATACTCCCAAAGGCCAAGAGGCAAGAGGCAAGAGGCAAAAGGCAAGAGGGGAAGAAGATCCAGAGTTTTATTGTTCAATAAAAAAAACTCTTAGGTTTACATCTCATTTATAAACGCTATATAAAATCATTAATAGCAAAACATGGAACTGAATAACTCAAAGCGGCAAGTGCTGTAGTTATTCCTAAATAAAAGTAGCTAATCCAAGAACATGAACCAGTAGATATGATATGCATATAAAAAACCTTATCAGTTGAGGATAAAAACAATTTTAATAGATTTTGAAGCTATCTCAGAATCTCTTGATATCTGAGCTCTCGAAATATTTCGTAACGCCTTTGCTGCCAGTGATCGTATGTATTACAACCAGCGGGATTAATATCTGAAAGAATACTACCTGAACAGATAGAATAGGATTCATCTAGGAAATAAACCTGATACAAAAATATTCCTATATCCTGTCCATATATTCGAATAAAATCTCCCCTGCTGAATTGGCCATTTGGGCTATACCATTGATTTCTTCTTCCAAGATGATCATAAAAGTTGCCATTTGCATCATAGGTTTGTGCAACTGATTTATTAATCCAGATGTTACCTGTCGCAGTAAATAATGATACAGTTGTAATAATAAATGCCAATTTTTTTAAACAGAATATAAGACTTAATCCCTGACTTGACTATATTGACAACTATATATCCCTCTTCTGTCACTTTCCGGAAACAAAAGAGAGATATACAACTTTTCGCGTATAAAATGTATACCTAGGAGGTTTTTTATTATGCAAGAAAACTCCGGATCTATTTACCCTCTTGGTAAGGGTTAGGGGTGGGTTACTCTAGCATGCATGCCTCTAGCATGCATGCCTGTTGTATGCAAGCCAATTCCTGCAAGAAGTTGTTTACAACCCAGATACAAACGCGCTTATGTCCCAATTAAGTGCGGGATAGCTCAGCTGCCATCGCTGTTTTCTTAGCATCCACATCTTGTTCCTGAACTAAAGAAGCTTTTTTTCGAGAACTCTTCTCAAAATTAGCAATCGGGGCAACGATTGGCCAAAAAACGGTTGCTATCGTCAACACTATCCAAGATATGCGGATTTGCTCAGGAGATAAATTAGTGTCTTTCTGGAAAGCTTGAAACCAGATCGAAAAAAAGTAGAGAGCGCCAGAAACGTAAAATCCTGCTAGTACCGTCATAACAAAAATTAATCCTAATATTGGTTAATTACAAGTTTTAAGTCGGTCTGATTGACTGAAAACTCTGATGATATCAAGTCCGGTTAATTACTGTTTTGTTAACTATTCCCTTGATGTTTGGTAATGGGCAATGGGGAATCGTCAACTACTAATTTCCAATTACGAATTACCAATTACCCGATCAGGGATATAATCATTATTTGACCGGATTTGAGATGAGCTACCTTTACAGAGTTACCGAAAATTAGGCTAAAGTAACAATTTTACTGAAAAAAAGTCTCAATTCCCCCAAAGTGAACAGTTAGGGAACGGGTAAAGGGGAATTGAGAACAGAACGATCAAGTCTTCTGTTGCCTATTGTCATCTCCCCAAAAAACGAGATATATACTGTAATTCACGGAATTTCAACCCGCTGTATACTTGATTTCCCTTACTTAAATAGACTAGAGGACTGAGGTTTGCGCTGAGGTTGTTGCTAGGGTTTGTGGTGTTTACTTTGATGTATGATTTCCCAGCTCAAATACCTTAGATACCTAAATAGTAAACACTAGTCCCCATAATGACAACACTAATGGTTTCCCTTCAGTCTTAACTATGGGGCAGCAGTAGTAGATAATATCCAAGGAGTGTTTAACTGTCGTCAGGATAAATTGATCTACAACCGTTGACAGCTGTATTCGGGAATTTTTTCGATGATTGTTCACAATACTGAGATAGTCTGTGGTTAAGGAAATTCGGCAGAGGGGAATTTATACCAAAAAGTTCAACGCCTTTGGTAGGGTTAGGGATTGGTATGGCTTACATGGGATAGGGAGAGTTTGTTTAGGCTGTGTGCTTTGGCTGCTAATCGTCACAATTCCAGGGAGTACTTCTCCCTCAACCAACCCAGAAGTAGTAAACCCAGGAGCAGTCAACCCAGGAGCAGTAGATACCCTGCAACAAATACAGCAACATATTGAGCAGCAGCGGTCTACTATTATTAAGGAAAGCGATCGCATATCTAATGTGGAGCAATCTGCCCAGAAGAAGCTGGGTGTGATTGAGCTTAATCTCAAGTCCACTGATACGGCTAACCAGGATTACAATGGGCAAATCCAACTGGCTAACCAGCGTCTAGACCAGTTGCAGGAGGATTTAGCAATTGCCGAGAGAAGCTATTACGAAAAGCGTGCTGCAATCATTGCTCGACTGCGTTTTCTACAGCGCCAGCCCACTGCTGAAGTTGGATCGAATATCCTCCTCAAAAGTCAAGATATCAACGAATTTATGGCTCAACGCCGCCGATTGAAGTTAGTCTATCAAACAGACCAGAAAATCTTAACTAGTTTAAAAGCTGAAGCCGACAGCATTAACCAACGCAAAACCGAGATAGAGGCTCAGAAAAACCGAGTTTCCTTACTTAAACAGCAACTCCTAGCCAAAAAGAAGCAGTTTCAAGCTCAGCTCAAGACACAGCAACAACTGATTGAGCGACTTAATTCTAACCGAGAAGCTTTAGAAGCATCCCAAGCTCAGTTAGCAGAAGATTCTAAAAATCTTGTGATCTTGATTCAACGAGAGATTGCCCGTCAAAACAAGATTGCGGCAGCTAGGAAAGCAAGGCTTCGCAAAACGGTTATTTTTAATACTGGTCAGCTACTTTATCCCAGTAATGGCTCAATTACCAGCAGTTTTGGTTGGCGACGTCACCCCATTCTAGGTACATCTCGGTTCCATTCTGGGATTGACTTTGGGGCTAGTTATGGCAGTACTATTCGAGCAGCAGATAGCGGTACAGTAATTTTGGCTGGTTGGTATGGTGGTTATGGCAATACAGTAATTATTGACCATGGCGACAGTATTGCTACCCTCTATGGTCATGCCAGTAGACTCTTGGTGAGTAAGGGAGAATTGGTGAAACGAGGAAATGCGATCGCAACTGTTGGGTCTACGGGTTTCTCTACCGGTCCCCACCTCCATTTTGAGGTTCGTAAGAACGGTGAACCTGTCGATCCAGCCAGTTATCTCTAGCCAATGGCACAAGCTTAGGCAGATTTAAAACAGTTTACACTTTTCGGTGCTCAAGTGGTGTATAATTAGTAATTGCAATAGTGTGCTATTATCAAAGCTAATCAAATAGAGTAAGGCTTGATATAGTCACTCAAGCACAAGGGCGCGTAGCTCAGTGGATAGAGCACCAGATTCCGGTTCTGGGTGTCGGGGGTTCAAATCCCTCCGTGCTCGTTTCGATAAGTTGATATAGCAGTCTTACTTGTATTCTTCAAAGGGCTAGCTCTGGCGTTAGGCACGACCAGAGCAACTTTCTAGATATTTCGTAGGGTGGGTTAGGTGCGGCCAGGATTTTGAGAGATTACCAATTAGTTTTTATCCGCGCCGTAACCCACCTTCTTCTAAGAGCTGATTTGTCAACAAAAAATTAAGACGCTAATCTTCTTGTCATTAAACGAATTAATGAACCATATATCATCCTCAATTGGTAGGTGGTATTGACAATTTATGACCTATCTTTTTTTAGCATAATTCGCTCAATTTAATATAGATCAAAGGTTACAGGCCGCTTGTCACCCCTTCAGGAGAAAAAGTTAAGATTAATAGATGCTAAACTAGCTGAGGTTGAATGAATTTCGCTCAATTTGCAGGTGACAGAAGCCAGCTAATTCAACATCTCTAAGAGAGGAGGGGTACATGAGCCGAATTATTTATAAAACAACTGCTAGTGGGCCTAAATGGAGTACGCAAAGCATCATATTTACAAGCACGAAAATCGCAATGGGTGCACTCAGCGTAAGGCAGGGACAAAGTTTTGGAGCTTCCTCAGCTTCCGCAGTGCTAGGCCCGGATATAAACATGCCAGGTGGTGAAACAAAAAACCCTCCGACTGCGGTAGGTTACCCTTGGGATGAAAGCCCTCCAAAATTTGCCGGCGGTCCAGCAGGTGTAACCTTTGATGAAGATGAAACATACGATTGGGTTCGCGGACATTTAATTAACGGTCGCTGGGGAGGAGGGGGTAACACGTGGCAAAATCTAACCCCATTAACCAAGATAGCAAACCCAAACCATGGCAACATTGAATCATACATGGATCGGTATTTGATAAATAGCTTGAATTACGAAAATTCTGGATACAGAAACTGCTGGTATGGAATTTATTATGCTGTGCAATGTTCTACTAGTCCTTTTGCGGCTGTGCCAGCAAATAATAATTTATATTCGTATGCACCAGAGTTTATTAAAATAACCTGGAGAGCTGTTTCTGTTGTCAAGCCAGTAGATGTATCTGTTGCCACTGCGAGAGCAAACCCTTTAAGCGCCGGAAATCCTACAGCAGTTCCTGTTTTACCTTTTCAGGCTCCGATGCCTCCTAAAATAACTGGTTGGCCTGTAGCTACTTTACCTGTAGGAAATGTTGCAGGTGGTCATGTATTAGGCGCATTGCCTGTAGGATTTCCGGCACAGCAAAATAACGGATTTGACGGTGAGATTGAAATCCATCAAAGTTGAAGTGCTTCCATTGTCTTCTGAGAGCAGAACCGGTACACCAAGATTAGAGAAGTGGCAGTCATATTGTCGGTGTTCAGCATAACTACGCCCCGGAACAATTACAGTCATACTTTCTCACATGGATTCAATCTATTAGTCAGCTCACTTCTGGTGAAATAGTAGCTATTGATGGAAAAACCTGGGGGGCGACATGCAAGCTGAAATCATTACCCAGTAATGATTTCATCCCATAAGTTACAAAAAGATACATGCTGTTTTGGGCTGATATTGGACGTAGTTATAAGGGTTTGAGCTTGCCATTAAATCAAAGGAGGGTCAATTTGGGACTGTATCTTGCCTAAGATCATTGGTATCAAAGCCTTATATAGTAAGCTTTTCAGGGCTCATGTCACCCCCTCAGTGGAAAAACACTGCGTCATTCTTATGAGAAAAGTTCTAACAAACCAGCTATTCATATGGTCACTGCTTGGGCAATTTGCCATCGGTTTAGACTAAAAGGTCTAGCTTGATATTATGATGTCAATATATTATATTATATATCTAAAACCATACTTACCCTTTGTATAAGCTATACAAATATTATACCAGTTTTATCTGTTCCCGTAAAAATTTTAAGGTCAGCTAAAATTTTAGAGTCATTCAAACGC
>NZ_JAAHIG010000439.1:0-6939 GCF_010692305.1 Moorena sp. SIO4G3
ACCCAATCAAGTGGACAACGTCAACATAGCGCTTTTTATGTTGGCCTACATCAGCACTCGTGGGTTTTCTTAAGGGGATTATGCCAAAAAATAGTGGACGAACTTTTGGCAATTAACCGTCGTTGGCTCAACTATTACAAGAAGGGTGAGCGGGCTATAGAGTTGGCACTGTGTACGTTATAAGCTTTATGTCCCCCTGTCAGCTATCCAACAAATAAGTACAGAGTATATTGCCATAGATCCTGACTATTGCTTTGGTAAACCCCGCATTGCTGGGACAAGAATGCCGGTTGCTGCCATTGCCGAGATGTATTTGGATATCAAAGAATCTTTAGAAGAAATTGCTCAGAAGTATGATCTGTCCTTAGCCCAGGTTCATGGGGCAATGGCATACTATTATGAGCATCGGGAATAAATTGATCGTCATACCATTGAAGCGGATAGACTTGTTGAAGAAATCAAGCGAAATAGTCCTCCTTCAAAGTTTCAGGAAAAATGGAGAGAGATAAGAGGTGAAGGATAAAATTCGATTGGTGAAATGATCAAAGGCTTAGTTTTGATTTATGAGATTTATAGGCCAGAGGAAATGGTTGGGCGTGTTGAGTATCTGTGAGCAGACGCTTTTTAGAACAGGTGTGTATTTTATCTGAACCAGTCATGAGTTTTAATGCAGCAAATTCTTATGGTCAAGATTTGAAGGAATCTACCGCAGGACGTTCCAAGATTATTTCCTGTCGTTTTACGGATGTGGAACAGGTGACTGAGTTTTTGACTTATAGCCAAATGGAAATAATGCAGCTTTCTTGTGGTTCGTTCCAGAGTGAGTTTTTGGCTACCCAGATTGGTGATTTATATTTCACACGTATTAGCGCCAATCAATCGGTTCAAGCAATAGGTCCGAAACAGCAGGGATAGGTTTTGAGCTGGTTTGGGCGGCCAAAGGAGGCAATTTTTATGCCCACGGTCAGCCCGTTTGTACCCAAACTGATTTGGATGGTTTTGATCGGCAACGGAAAACGGGCTTCGTGAGTCCTCAAGTGGGAATGATGGTAGAGATATTCATCCCGGTGGGAATCTTTGAAGCTTGTGCAAATGACTTGCAGCGCTATGATTTGGACGATCGCTTCCTGGCCAAAAATCATGTGAGTATATTGCCCGATCGGATCGGGCAGATTAAGGACTATCTGCGGGAACTATTTTGGTTGGCGCAACATAAACCTGACTGGTTCGATAAGCCCCATGTTCAACAGCTGGTTGCAAATGATCTGGTTCCGTTGGTGATTCAAGCCATTCCCATTCAAGGCAGTTCCACCCCCACCCTCAAACCCTCTCGGCGCAGAAAGTTGATAGCCCAAGCCGAGCTTGAAATGGTGGCCCACTTGGAAAAACCCCTGACCCTGAAGGAGCAAAGCACAAGTTAGACCAGAATATTGAAAAGCGATTCTACCTGGTTTTGAGACGATAAATGACGACGCTTAACAAAACTAATCATAGATAAAACTAATTATTATCTCGTGAAAGACTATTTTATTCTTATGGTTCGTAAAGTTGGAATTTTTGATTATTCAGGGAAACCGTTTATGTTTAACCTTAAATAAGACAGCAGGTCAAAGTTGCACAGTCAACGTTGCACAGTCAACGTTGCACAACTATGAACTATGCACTATCACAGCAAGCTAAAACCGATGAGGGGGGTATAGCTAATGTACAAATGCTCTGCATCAGTGACATGCTCCCGGTGCAGAAAACTTGTAATACTAAAGTTGAAACTACCATGCAGACGGGAAACTATCCTTTACCTTCGTCGGTTCGAGACGTTGAATCATCTCCATCTAAGTTGGTGGATAGGGATGAAAGCCTGGCCTATGGCCACCCTAGGCGAACAAACCCTTGGAAAACAATAACTTTAGCATCATTGATGTCACTGAAGACGAGATGACCTTGTCGTTTTATACGTGGCGTTCCCCACAGGTGCTAGAAGACATTACCACTATGGAACCTACTGTTGTCTACACAGTGCCGAGACCAAGCTAATATTCTATATTGTGGGAAATCTGCCTCCGACAAAAGGCAAAAAAAAGGCGTTGCGTCAGTCTTCAAATGAATAGAAGTAGAGTGGGCATCCTGCCCGCGCGAAAATAAGCATGAAACTGGCAAGATGCCAGTTCCACCAAGATGCCAGTTCCACCAAGATGCCAGTTCCACCAAGATGCCAGTTCCACCCAAGATGCCCATTTCACCAAGATGCCCATTCCACCAAGATGCCCATTTCACCAAGATGCCCATTCCACAGCAAGAGGAGTAAAGTACTGCCCAGCTAAATCGGATTTGGTATTACTATTGTTACCAGACTCGGCCTAGGAAAATTACCCTATAGGCTTCACTTCCTGATGCTAAGTTCGGAACATTAAAGCCCTTTCAAGGCAACCCTTTGGAACTATCCTCTCCCTAGTTATTGCCGGGAGTTGATTTACTGTTTTGATCAGATTTTATCAATAAATGTTAACTGTATTTAGAACAGGATACTGGAGGTTGCGATCCCAGTCTCTGTTTTGTTTCCGTTTTGCTACTGTTTTCCTGATGATAAAAGGCTTATATCAAGTTCAGATAATCAGTTATCAAAAAATATAACTTGCTTCTAGTAGGTAATCTCCCTCCTCATTCCCAGATCCGTTGTTCCCTGTTGCCGATTCCCGATTCCCGATTCCCGATTCCCGATTCCCGATTCCCTACTATTTATAACTCTTCAACCGAATATGATATTAGTTTTGATTCAGGAGATTTATACACCAGAGGAAATGATTGGGCGTGTTGAGTATCTGTGAGCGGACGCTTTTTACTCAGTGCGGGATGATTTGAATAATAGGGATATCAAACCTTGATTGGGTCGATAAGAAGCGATCGCAAAAAAGCGATCGCTTTTTTGTAAGCATATGCGTGGCACAGGCTTCTAGCCTGTGACCTCGCCTAGCTTGGCCCTAGGCCAATCACTGATACCTGAATGCTTACTTGAAAAGTATAATCCTACCAGAACAATTACCGAATATACCAAATTCTTAATAAATTTTATCCTTTTTACTGGCTAACATATTAGCTTAGCAAACTTCGACCCAACTCCACGATTTTTTAACATTAATTAACGATGTTTTCTAGGCCACGGATTATAGTCGTTTAAGTACCGAATAGGGTAAATTCTTAATAAATTTTATAGTTAGTTATGCTTAAAACACTATTCTATCATACTTAGATTAAATCCCTTGATTTTTTAACCTTGATTAAGGTTTATTTTTATTAAGTTAATGATTATTATTCTAGTACAAAGTTAATGATTATTATTCTAATAGAATAATAATCATTAACTTCAGATAGGTAAGAATAATAATCATGTTAATGCATTAGTTTTTCTTATATAGCGTACAATTATTAATAAAAAATATATAGATAATCGTGGAAGCCTCATTTCATCAAAGCTCTGGTTCAGCTAAGTCCTTACCAACTCTATATTTCAGCTGATTTAGACAGATACAATCTGGTCATTGCTCAAGGTATTTTCAATTCCCTTTCCATAAAAAAAAAGTTTTGTGATGCAAAAAGTGTGAGATACTTACAAGCGGGTGCAGAAAAATTGCAACACAAAAATTTAAACTTCGATATAACGGGAGTTCTAATGAAATCTCAGAGAGCTAATCGCTCCAAGGGCAGTCAGGACACTGCCCAAATTGGGAAGCGATTATTCAATGGGGTGATGGCGATCCTACTAACGATCACCTTCACTCTAGTTGGTTTCCTCCCAGTGACTAACCAGGGCATAGCACTTGCCAACACAGAAGGCACGCCCAACATCCTGGTGATCATGGGAGATGACATTGGTTGGACTAATGTCAGTGCTTATGAAAAGGGCATCGTGGGTTACGACACGCCCAACATCGACCGCATTGCCAACGAAGGGATGCTGTTCACGGACTACTACGCGGAGCAAAGCTGTACCGCCGGTCGGGCAGCCTTTATCACTGGGCAAAGTGGTTTGCGGACTGGCTTGCTGAAAGTCGGTTTTCCCGGAGCACCCTTTGGCATCCAGGATGAAGACCCCACCTTGGCAGAAATGCTGAAGCCCTTGGGTTACACATCCGGACAGTTTGGCAAAAACCACCTGGGGGATCTCAACAAGTTTCTGCCCACAGTCCATGGCTTTGACGAATTCTTTGGCAACCTCTATCACTTAAATGCTGAAGAAGAGCCGGAGAATGTGGACTATCCGGGCGGGCCAGATGGCTGGTTTGCTCAAAATGTTGGTCCTCGGGGGGTTCTCGATTGCAAGGCAACAGATGAACCCAGCACAGAGCCAGACGCAGGCCGGTTTGGTCCCTGGGGTAACCAGGAGTGTGAGGATACAGGCTCGCTCAACATCGAGCGCATGAAAACTATCGATCGCGATTTCCTGAAGCGGACGAAAAAGTTTATCAAGAAAGCAGTAAAAAAGGATAAGCCCTTTTTTGCCTGGTTTAACTCCACCCGGATGCATTACTATACCCACATCAATGATGATGTAGAGGGCATCAGCGGTCAGGGTTTTTACGGTGATGGCATGGTAGAGCATGACGGTCATGTAGGACAGTTGCTCGATTTGCTGGATAAGCTGGACATTGCCGAGAATACGATTGTCATTTATACAACGGACAACGGCCCCCATTACAACCAATGGCCCGATGGCGGTCTGACCCCGTTCCGAGGCGAGAAGAACACCAACTGGGAAGGCGGCTATCGTGTTCCAGCACTGGTACGCTGGCCTGCTCATATTCCCGCTGGAACAGTGTCCCATGAGATTTTCTCTCACTTGGATTGGGTGCCAACCCTGATGGCAGCTGCTGGCATGGATGACCTCAAAGAAACCCTAAAGCAACCCTGTCCGTACGATCAATCCAGCAAGCTCTGCGGTACCCATCTGGATGGATATAATCAGTTGCCCTATTTGACCGATCCCGATAGCCAAAAAGGAGCACGTCCTGGCTTTATCTACTTCAATGATGAAGGTCAGCTGCCAGGGGTTCGTGTTGGGGATTGGAAAGTAGTCTTTTCGGAACAACGGGCTCACTATTTTGATGTCTGGCGGGAGCCGTTTGTGCAACTACGGATTCCAAAACTGTTTAACTTGCGTCGGGACCCCTACGAGCGGGCAGACACAGACTCCAATAACTACAATGACTGGTGGTCTCGCCGGAATTACTTGCTGCTGCCAGCAATAGGGCTTGTGCAGCAGTTCCTGAATACCTTTGACGAGTATCCTCCCAGTCAACCTCCCTTTGGTTTAAATCCTAACGAAATCATTGACAACATTGTTGATCAGATTGGCTTGACAGAGGTTGGTGCTGACTAGGAAGTAAAAGCCATATAGCGCTACGCGAAAGGCAAGAGGCAAAAGGCAACAGTTTTTGCTGCTTGTATCGTAAGCATATGCCTACGCGCACGCGTGCGCGTTCAGCCGTCAGCCGTCAGTGTTCAGCCTATGGGCTGATAGCTGACAGCTGAATAGTTACCTTGTATCTCTGCCAGTAATAACTACGTTCCTTTTAGCGATCGCATTCCCAGGATTGATAAAGGATGTGCCTGAATCTCGTGGTTGGACAGTTATCAGTATGAAAGAGGATTTTGTAACAGTGTATGGAGAAAAAATCGATCAAGCCCAGATAGCATCTGAATTAGATAAATTAGATGTCAGTAATCAAGAATTCTGGAAAAGAATAATTCACAAAATTACTCGATAAGTGACTGTTGAATTAAACAGCTAGGGATTATAGATAGGTGCTCATTGTTTGCTATTGCTTCGGCATCCTATCGCACATCTTTCCTGGGTTCTTTCTGGGAATGGAACCCAAACCTTCCAAATCACAATTTACCTTTTGGTGCTAAAACCCCCTTATCATCCATATCCTCAGATGGATGTCCTGTCTGGAAAATTACTATGACACAACTTCCTACGTCTATACCCACCGATGATATTCCTCAACTCCCTAGACCAGAGCTAGAACATCACCACCATCACCATCACCATCACCACCATGGTGATCATAGCCATAGCCATGGGGTGATCGACCCCGAAATTGCTAGCTCTGCTCGGGGAATCTGGGCTGTCAAATGGTCACTGGTGGGCTTGGTGATCACTGCCATCTTGCAGGCAGTGGTGTTCTGGCTTTCTGGCAGTGTGGCTCTCCTGGCCGATCTAATTCACAACGTGGGGGATGCTATGACTGCTGTGCCCTTGGGGGTGGCCTTTCTAGTATCGCAACGCAAGCCAACCGCAAGATTTTCCTATGGCTTTGCTCGATTGGAAGACTTGGCCGGGGTGATGATTGTGGTGATTGTGCTGTTGAGTGCCGTGATTACCGCCTATGAGTCTGTGGAGCGATTTTACCATCCTCAGCCCCTCCATCATTTGGGTGCCCTGGCCATTGCCGCCATCGTGGGCTTCATTGGCAACGAACTTGTGGCTGTTTTCCGGATTCGGGTTGGCCGGGAAATCAACAGTGCTGCCCTGATTGCTGATGGGTATCACGCCATGGCAGATGGTATAGTCAGTCTGGCCGTGTTGGTCAGCGCTGTGGGAGTTGCCCTGGGCTATTCCTGGGCTGATCCGGTGATTGGTTTAGTGATCACAGCAGTGTTACTAAAAATTGTCTGGGAGTCGGGGCAGACTATTTTTAGTCGCTTGCTCGATGGCGTGGAACCAGAAGTGCTAGAATCCCTCAACCATGCTATCAATCATGTGCCTGAACTAGAAGCTGACGCGATCGCAAACCTTCGACCCCGCTGGCTGGGGCATAGACTCCATGTAGAGATGGACATCATGCTACCACCGACTCTATCTCTTCAACAGACCCAAGGAATTACCAATACCGTTGAGGAGCAACTGAAAGCACACCTGCCCTATCTAGGCTTGATAGA
>NZ_JAAHIG010000044.1:0-42266 GCF_010692305.1 Moorena sp. SIO4G3
TGAAGAGTGTGTCACCGGTCAAGAAGTTTCGGTTTTGGCTGTTACCGATGGCTTGACGGTTCGTCCCTTACTACCAGCTCAGGACCATAAGCGAATTGGGGAAGGGGATACCGGTCCGAATACCGGAGGGATGGGAGCTTATGCTCCTGCACCGATTGTTACCCCAGAGCTAAGCACACGGATTGAAAAGGAAATTCTTAATCCTACCCTTGAGGCTTTAAAGGTCAGGGGAATTGATTATCGGGGGGTTCTCTATGCAGGATTGATGATTACTCCAGAAGGAAACCCAACGGTTCTGGAATTTAATTGTCGCTTTGGGGATCCAGAAACTCAAGCTATCCTACCCTTGCTAGAAACTCCCCTAGATCAAGTGCTTCTGGCTTGTACCCAACAGCGACTGGCGCAATTACCAACTATTACCTGGAAGCAAGGGGCTGCGGCTTGTGTGATTGCTGCCTCGAAGGGGTATCCGGGAGCTTACGAAAAGGGTAAGGTAATTACTGGTATCGAACAAGCTGAGCAACACGGAGCAGTAGTTTGCAGTGCTGGTACTACCTTGAAGCAGCAGGAGCTAGTTACCAGTGGTGGTCGGGTTTTGGGGGTTACCGGCACCGGTGAAACAATAGCGCAAGCTTTATCAGTTGCTTATAGCGCTATGGATTGTATCCAGTTTGAAGGGATGTATTACCGTCGGGATATTGGTTATCGGGTTTTGCAGGATGTTGATTGATGCGATTAGCCCGAAGGGCGTTGGCTAGCGTTCGCCTTTGGCGTGGCCTACGGCCAATCGCATTCCAGAGTTATTGCTGAGTTATTGCTGCCATTGATACCACCAACACCAGACCAGCAACACTTCCTCAACGGCTATTACCCATGCTCAACCCATTAAGGCATACTAATATCGCACACTACCCGAAAACCAATGTTGACGTCGATATCGTCTGCTGGGATATAGCTGAAGCGGCAAGCCGAGCGGCATATCCCAGGAATGATATCCCAGGAACCACCACGTAAAAGCCTGGAATGATGATCATACTCATTAATACTATTGAGCCAAGCACTACCATCAACCGGAGCGCTTAGGTAGTTTGGGTACCAATGGTCACTACACCACTCCCAAACATTCCCATGCATGTCATACAAACCAAAGGAATTGGCTACACCAAAGCTACCTACACCAGTAGTTTGTTTTCGATATACCCCTTCTGGCTCAGAGCTGTATCTACAGTTGCCATCGTAATTGGCGACATCGGTGGTAATAGTTTCACCAAAGTGGAATGGGGTACTGGTACCAGCCCTACAGGCATATTCCCATTCCGCCTCACTCGGAAGCCGATAGTTTCGTCCAGTCAGCTTAGATAATATAGCACAAAATTTCATCGCCTCATACCAAGACACCTTTTCCACTGGCAGAGTATCGCCTTTGAAGTTGGAGGGCTGGGGGTTTAGGGAAGGGGAGACTTGGAATAAGGTGGCTACAGCGCGCCACTGAGCCTGGGTAACCGTAAACTTTCCCATGAAGCAGGGAGAGACTCTGACCCAATGCTGTGGACTTTCATCATCGCTATGTCCCTTCTCAGTTTCTGGTGAACCCATCAGGAATCTTCCTCCAGGGATGTACACCATATCTAGCCCTAAACCATTGCCTAAGTCTTCTGTGAAATATTTGGCTTGGTGACAGCGGCGCTTTACAATGTCACCGTATTTATCTAGAGTTACCACATCGAAGTCAAAGGATTTTAAGATTACTCCCATGACAGATGAGGGGTCAGAGTTTTGAAATTGGTTAAAAAATCCAGCTACAGCTATTCCTAAACTGCCAAACCCCCCCACGTGATTTGATGGCGGTCTATTAACAGTAGAATCATCTGGTTTCTGGGATGGCCGTGGAGGATTAAGTTCGGAGTTTATTGCTTGTAACTTTTCCCAAAGAACCTGAGTATCCTTAGGACGTTGATAAACTCGCACCATCAGACTATCCAGAAAATCCCCTAACTCCGAAGAAATTTGTGGTGCATGGGGTCGCCACATTAAGATATCATTACCAGCATCATACAAATTTGAGGGTTCTTGCCCTGTCAGCAAATAAACAAATGTCCGTCCTAGGGCGTAGAAATCCGATTGGGGTACTGCTTGACCATGGATTTGTTCTAGGGGAGTATACCCAGGGGAAATCATACTGGTAACATTCCCAGCAGATTGTTTTATAATATAGGTTTCGGTAACTTGGCGCGCTGTGCCAAAATCAATTAATACTAGTTGTCCATCTGGACGCAAAATAATATTAGAAGGTTTGATATCTCGATGGAAAAAGTTTTCCTGATGAACTGCTTGGAGAATATCAACGATTTGAAATAACCAATCCAAGGCTAATTTTTCATCAATTGGGCGATTTCCTCGTTTTTCTTGATACTCCTCTAAATTAAGCCCAGAGATTTTTTCCATGACCAAACAGTATAGGGGGGTTTGGTGGTTTCTGGGAAAGAAGGTAAAATTTTCCTCTGCTTTAGGAATACCTGGATGATTGAGCTGACTCAGAACTCTGGCTTCTTGCTCAAAAAGTTCCACAGCTTTGGGTTCATCGTTAATCAAAATTTTGAGAACCTTGGGAATTCCCTTGTGAGTCACCTCATAGATTCGTCCAAAGCCACCTTCTCCGAGTAATCGGCTGACCCGATAACGTCCCGCCAGCAATAACTCAGAACCGCAGCTTGAGCAGAATAGGTCTGTATCAGGGTTACGGGGCTGAGTACACCCAGGATTTATGCACAGGCTCATTGGGGTCAAAGATGGGTCGATCTACTTGAAAGTTTAGCTTTAAGTTTGTTAAGTATAAGTTTGAAGTAGAATGCGTTCGCGTAGCGGCTCGTACCGAGCATCGCGTAGCGTGGCTTACGGCCAATCGCTTTTAGTATAGTTAAGGGTTACACAGTGGTTTTTAGCCTAATCAGGTACACAGGATTTTTTCCCTGTTCCCTAAAACCAGGAATTATGTACCTCACCAAATTGAAAACTGCTATAGCAAGTCTAAATATTAGCCTAAATATTACAACTTAATCGTTGGTCATGAATACTGCCACGAACAGATAGCTATGGGCAAGATAGCTATGGGCAAGATACTTATAGGCAAGTCTACAGACTAGATTGTCCGCAGCTCGATGCCGGGAAACCAGCACCTGCGGTTCTAACATCCCAGGAAAAGCGCGATCTATCGCGATCTATACAGTGATATCTATAACAGTGCGATCGCACTCCCATCCAATTGGTGATGAACCCTATATAGAAAAACAATAGCGATAGAGCTATCCTAGCAATGCTTTAGATCTAGGATAGACAAGGAGTGATTGGGTGATGGGGAGAAATTCAGCTCTCAAGTATATACTAGACACTGAAGTTCTCAAAAAATCTTCATAAAGAAACTTATACCCACTGATACCAGCGGTATCGATGGTCTCAATGATAACCTTCATGGGAAAATATGAATCCAGGAATTGACCTCCAAAGCAGTTTTATTCAATCGCTGAGTGATCTAGGCATCCCCGCTGGTGCAGCTAAAGCCATTTGGATGCCATTACCCCTATTTCTAATGATTACCGTTGCCACCGTAGGGGTTTTGGTAGTGGTCTGGTTAGAACGAAAAATTTCTGCTGCTGCTCAACAGCGCATTGGTCCAGAATACGCTGGACCTCTAGGGGTACTCCAGCCTGTAGCAGATGGCATCAAACTGGTCTTCAAAGAAGATGTTATTCCAGCCAAATCTGATTCTTTATTATTCACCCTCGGACCAATCCTGGTTGTACTGCCTGTATTTATCTCCTACCTAATTGTACCGTTTGGACAAAACTTGGTAATTACCAATGTGGGCACAGGGATATTCCTGTGGATTGCTTTGTCGAGCATTCAACCGATTGGTTTGTTAATGTCTGGCTACGCCTCTAATAATAAGTATTCCTTACTCGGAGGCTTAAGAGCTGCAGCTCAGTCTATCAGCTACGAGATTCCTCTAGCATTAGCGGTTCTAGCTGTTGTCATGATGTCCAACAGCCTCAGCACCATTGACATCGTTGATCAGCAATCCGGATACGGCATTCTCGGTTGGAATGTCTGGCGTCAACCAGTAGGTTTCCTAATTTTTTGGATTTCGGCCTTGGCAGAATGCGAGCGACTCCCCTTTGACTTACCCGAAGCAGAAGAAGAACTGGTGGCTGGTTATCAGACAGAATACGCCGGGATGAAATTTGGTTTGTTCTATGTTGGTTCCTACGTCAATCTCGTGTTGTCTGCCTTGCTCGTAGCAGTGCTCTATCTGGGTGGGTGGGAGTTCCCCATTCCTCTGGATAAACTCGCCGGCTGGCTAGGGGTGAGTGAAACCAGTTCCTGGTTGCAGGTGATTACTGCTTCTTTAGGGATTACCATGACCCTGCTAAAGGCTTACTTCCTGATCTTTACAGCTATTCTGTTACGCTGGACACTGCCTCGGGTTCGGATTGACCAATTGCTTAACTTAGGGTGGAAGTTTCTACTACCAGTAGCTTTGGTAAATCTTCTATTAACTGCTGCTCTTAAATTGGCATTCCCAATTGCATTTGGTGGTTAGTTACTAGTTATATCAAGTCCGTTTAATTGCTACTTTTTTATTGAAAAAAAGTCAAAAATAAGGATAAATCCATACTAATAAGAAGTAGTCAAACGGACAGGGTATAATTGAAAAAAAAAGATATAAATCACAAATCAGAGCTCAGGACTAGAATCAAGAGAGAGACACTAAAATATTATGCTAAAGTTCCTCAAACAGGTTGGCGACTACGCTAAAGAAACTGTGCAAGCTGCTCGCTACATTGGTCAAGGGATATCGGTGACTTTTGATCACATGCAACGGCGTCCAATTACAGTACAATACCCTTACGAAAAACTAATCCCCTCTGAGCGCTATCGCGGTCGGATTCATTTTGAATTTGATAAGTGTATTGCCTGCGAAGTTTGTGTGCGGGTTTGTCCGATTAACTTGCCAGTGGTAGATTACGAATTTGATAAAGCTACTAAGAAGAAAAATCTCAAGCACTACAGTATAGATTTCGGAGTTTGTATTTTCTGTGCTAACTGCATTGAATACTGCCCCACTAACTGTCTATCAGCGACGGAAGAGTATGAAATTTCTACCTACGACCGTCATGAGTTGAACTATGATAATGTGGCTCTGGGACGCCTGCCCTATAAAGTTACCCAAGACCCGATGGTAACTCCTCTACGGGAATTGGCTTATCTACCAAAAGGGGTTATGGATCCTCATGATTTGCCAGCAGGTTCTCAACGGGCTGGTATGCGTCCAGAGGAAATTCTCGAGCAAATGGAATCAAAGGAAGAAGACCTTAAGAGTTAGTTCTTAGTCATTGGTCTTTTCAAGCTTAAACGCGATCGCGTGGCCTATTGGCCAAGGTTGACAGTTAATGGTTAAAGGTTAAGGCTTGAATGTTGAATGTTCAAGCTCCTAGTTGAAAGCGCTGCCGTGGGCTATGGGCCAAGGTTTTTCGCCTTTGGCGTTCGGTGAAGGGTAGGTTGGAAACGCTCCCGTGGGCTATGGGCCAAGGTTAACTATCTAAATAGTTAATACTAACTGTTAACTAGTGGCGCTTAACTAGTGACTGTTGACTGTGACCAATGACTTATCACTAATCACGATTAGCAAAAAATATATCACGAGGAGATAAGTTAAACATGAATCTAGCCCAAGGGGTTCAGTTAATTTCTGTTGCCATACTATCGGTGATGATGATTGGGGCGGCTTTAGGGGTTGTCCTTCTTTCCAACATTGTATACTCAGCGTTTTTACTGGCTGGTGTTTTCATCGGTATTTCTGGATTGTATATTCTCCTAAATGCTGACTTCGTGGCAGCAGCACAGATATTAATCTATGTTGGGGCGGTCAATGTCCTAATTTTATTTGCCATCATGTTGGTGAATAAGCGAGAGGATTTTACACCAATGACTAAGCGCTGGGTGCGCACTGGGTCAACGGCTATAGTCTGTATTGGTTTGTTTGCTCTTCTGAGTACAATGGTTTTGGTAACGCCATGGTCAGTCGAAATTGATCCAGCTATGGTTGTTACTAATACTGCTGTGGAGATTGGTCAGCATTTTTTCAGTGACTTTTTATTGCCGTTTGAGCTAGCTTCTGTACTTTTGTTAATGGCAATGGTAGGGGCAATTATCATAGCTCGTCGGGATTATATTCCTGAGGAATTGGTGTCGAGAGATCAGGAAATTGCTACAGCTTTGACATTACCTGAGCGTCCTCGGGAGCTTGCTTCTGTCCCAGGTGATTCTAAATAAGACAACAGTTTAGTGTTTGTTAGTGTTTGGTTGAAGGTTGACTGTCAACGAGCAAGGAGCAAAAACCAACCATTAATTACCCATTGAAAAGCTACTATTACCTACATAAAACATCATAATTTATGGAACTTCAACTCCAATACTTTTTACTGCTTGCTGCGGCTTTGTTTTGCATCGGTATTTATGGTCTAGTGACTAGCCGCAATGCCGTGCGGGTGCTGATGTCCATTGAGCTAATGCTGAATGCGGTGAACCTGAATTTAATGGGGTTCTCTAATTTTCTAGACTCAGCAGGGATTAAGGGTCAAGTTTTTACTGTGTTTGTAATTACCGTAGCAGCTGCAGAAGCGGCGGTGGGTTTAGCTATTGTGCTGTCGATATATCGTAATCGGGATACGGTGGATATGGAACAATTTAATCTGCTGAAGTGGTAGATTCAACAAAAGCTAAACATAGGGCGTTGCTAAATTATGGAATGATTGAGGGTAAGTGGTAAGTGGTAACTGGTAACTGACCCAACTAGACTTGATATTATTCCTTAGATCAGCAACGCCAAAATCTAGCATTCATCAATCAGCTGACCTATTCTAGTTCACCAATCAAATTGGATTGCTATCTCAGCGGACTTACGCACCCAGACTTGTAAAATGTGTGTAATTCTCTATTTCCCCTTCCCTGATCGGAAGTTCCCTATTGGCTACAACCTTGATTTTCCGTTTCAGCTGCGTAAGTCCTATCCAAGAATCAACATCACATTGACCTAAAGATTTCTACAATAACTTTGGCTAAAAGTATTCCACATCTTATTCTAAATCTTAACTGATGTCACTGGACTCATCCTTAACACCAGCCCAGATCCGTCATCTATGTCGCTTGGGCGAATTTAACACACCTACCCCCGGTGTAGGATCAGGATATGTCCAAGCCAATTTAGTCGTATTACCCAAGTCTGTAGCCTTCGACTTTCTGCTATTTTGCCATCGCAATCCAAAGCCTTGTCCTTTATTAGATGTGACTGATGTAGGACAATATGAAGCCCGGATAGTTGCTCCTGGCTCTGACTTGAGAACCGATTTACCACGTTATCATATTTTCCGTCACGGTGAACTGGTAGAGGAGGTAACAGATATCAGGGGATATTGGCGCGATGATTTTGTGGCTTTTGTAATTGGTTGCTCGTTTTCCTTTGAATCGGCTCTGTTGAAAGCTGGTTTACCTGTTAGACATATCGAAGAAGGCAAAAATGTTCCGATGTATACAACTAGCCTTTCTTGCTTGTCCGCAGGAGTTTTTTCCAGTTCCTTGGTCGTCTCAATGCGTCCTTTATCGGCGGATGAAGCGATTCAAGCGGTGAAGATTACCAGTCGTTATCCGAAAGCCCATGGCGCACCGGTTCATCTAGGAGAACCGGGTTTGATTGGCATTTCTAACCTCAATTCTCCTGATTTTGGGGATGCTGTTACAATTGAGGAGGAGGAAATTCCAGTATTTTGGGCTTGTGGTGTGACCACTCAAATTGCCCTTGGTCAAGCAAAACCAGAAATAGCAATTACCCACGCTCCAGGACATATGTTGATCACGGATATTCAAGATGATTCTTTAGTCGTTCCCTAAACTGTCAGTTCTATAATCAGAATACTGCTGATTTTTAGTTAACTTGAGAAAAGTGTGATCATAGACGGGGGTTTAAAACTGACTGCTTAGCAAAAACTCAAAGATTAGTTAATTTTGTAAATTGGCTTGAGAATCTGGTGTGACTATTTCGGTGAACTCATAAAATAAAAACGACTTATGGTACCCCTAAGAGACGAAAACCCAATCACAATCACGCCATATATTACTATCCTTCTGATTGTTATTAATATTTTAGTCTTTATCTATGAACTTAGCTTAAATAAACTAGAACTCGACACGTTTTTTAGGCTTTATGCTGTGGTACCTCAGGAGTTAACCGCTAGCTTCGAGGGTTTTCCAGTGGGCCAGCCTGTGCCAGAACCCTTGACTCTCATCACATCCCAATTTCTCCATGCTGGCTTTCTTCATGTTGGCTCCAATATGTTATTTTTGTGGATTTTTGGTAACAACATTGAAGAAAAACTTGGGGGGATAAGGTTCTTAATTTTTTATCTCACTTGTGGGGCTTTAGCCGCGTTAGCCCAATGGTTTTTTTCAGCTCTATCTCCTATCCCTGCTTTAGGAGCTAGTGGAGCAATTGCTGGAGTGATGGGTGCCTATATTCTCAGGTTTCCTAATGCTAAAATCCTGACTCTAGTGCCCCTATTTTTCATATTTTTCGTAGCTAGGATACCAGCTGTATTTTATCTAGGGTTTTGGTTTCTACAGCAAGCGTTTAATGGCATAGCTAGTCTGGGAGCCCAGGCTCAAGTGGGAATGGAGGGGGGAGGAATTGCTTACTGGGCTCATGCTGGTGGATTTGTGTTCGGAGCTATCCTTGGTCCAATCTTAGGTTTATTTGATGATTAGTGATTGGTGGGGACGCTGTTAATTTTTTTAGCAAGATTGTCAAATATGTGTTGAAAATAACATATTTTAGAATAAAATGTAGAATCTGGGGATAAAATACATTACCCCTGTCTTGGATTCCAGGTAAGAAGCCTTTTCTAAATGAGCGCGAGAACACTGTTTGACAAAGTTTGGGATTTACATAGTGTTGGCACGTTGCCTTCGGGTCAGACTCAACTATTTATTGGTTTACACTTAATTCATGAAGTTACTAGTCCCCAAGCCTTTGCGATGCTGCGGGAACGGGGATTGAAGGTGCTGTTTCCGGAACGAACTGTGGCAACGGTAGACCATATTGTTCCGACGGAAAACCAAGGTCGTCCGTTTGCTGATGTCTTGGCAGAGGAGATGATGCAAGCGTTGGAAAACAGTAGTAAGGAGTTTGGGATTCGATTTTATAATATCGGCTCTGGGAATCAGGGCATTGTCCATGTGATTGCTCCGGAACAGGGATTGACTCAGCCAGGCATGACGGTGGCTTGCGGGGATTCCCATACTTCGACTCATGGTGCGTTTGGTGCGATCGCATTTGGAATTGGTACCTCTCAAGTCCGTGATGTCTTAGCTTCCCAAACCTTGGCATTGTCTAAGCTTAAGGTTCGCAAAATTGAGGTGAATGGTAGTTTACCCCCAGGCGTTTACCCGAAAGATGTGATCTTACACATCATCCGTAAATTAGGGGTCAAAGGTGGCGTTGGCTATGCCTATGAATATGCTGGTACTACCTTTGAACAGATGTCAATGGAAGGACGGATGACTGTGTGTAATATGTCCATCGAGGGGGGCGCTCGGTGTGGCTATATTAACCCGGATCAGGTAACCTTTGACTATCTTAAGGGGAAAGATTTTGCTCCCAAAGGTGCAGATTGGGATCAGGCGGTAGCTTGGTGGAACAGTATCCGGTCCGATGACGATGCCGTGTATGATGATGTGGTTAAATTTGAAGCGGCAGACATTGCGCCTACAGTGACCTGGGGGATTACACCAGGTCAAGGAATTGCGGTTAATGAAACTATTCCGATACCGGAGAATTTGCCAGAAACGGAAAGAGCGATCGCACAACAAGCCTATGAGTACATGCAGCTAACTCCAGGCACAGAGATTCAAGGCACAAAGGTGGATGTGTGTTTTATCGGTAGCTGCACCAATGGTAGACTGACTGACCTGCGAGAAGCGGCTAAATTTGCTCAAGGTCATCATGTGGCTGAGGGAGTCAAAGCCTTTGTGGTTCCAGGTTCGGAACGGGTCAAGCAAGAAGCGGAAGCAGAAGGACTCGATCAAGTCTTTGTGGAGGCTGGGTTTGAGTGGCGAGAGCCCGGATGCTCGATGTGTTTGGCAATGAATCCGGACAAACTCCAAGGGAGTCAGATTAGTGCTTCCTCTTCTAACCGTAATTTTAAAGGTCGTCAGGGGTCTTCCACAGGACGGACGTTGTTGATGAGTCCAGCAATGGTTGTAGCCGCAGCGGTTAAAGGGGCAGTGGCTGATGTTCGGGAGTTGATGGTATAGGAGCAGGTCTGATGAGTAGTGAAGTAAAGATGATTACCGGAACAGGAATTCCTGTAGTAGGGAATGATATCGACACCGACCGGATTATCCCAGCTCGATTTTTGCGCTGTGTGACCTTTGATGGTCTCGGACAACAGGTTTTTGTTGATGACCGCGCTCAAGCTAATGGACAACATCCCTTTGACCAACCCCAGTATCAAGGTGCAACGGTTTTAGTAGTAAATGGTAACTTTGGCTGTGGATCTTCACGGGAACATGCCCCTCAAGCGATCGCAAGATGGGGCATTCAAGGTATTGTCGGAGAAAGTTTTGCCGAAATCTTTTTTGGTAACTGCTTGGCGATGGGGCTTCCCTGTGTCACAGCTGACTCAGAAACCGTGAAGCAATTACAAACAAGCCTCCATCAGAATCCTGAAATCCCGATGACCTTGGATTTGGAAGAGATGCAAGTCTATTGTGGTGAGTTGCAGGCTTCTGTGTTTATGGACGATGGACCAAGAAACATGCTGCTGACTGGGACTTGGGATACTTGTGGACAACTGGTTGGTCAAGTAGAAGCGGTTCGGGCGACAGCGGCTAGGTTGCCTTATATGGATTGGGGAGTTGTTTCCTAGTAGCCGATTAACTAGTAGCTGGTTAACTAGACATCACTTGAGAATAGATCACAACATTTTGATCTATTGTTGTATAAACTCAAGTGATGTCAACTATTATACAAATGTTAAATTAGTTCCTAGCCAGTCACAAGCCTCTAAAGCAGAATATCTAAACAATGAAAGAACAACTAGAGAAACGTCTTCAACAACTCAAAGCTGAGTACGAATCTGGTCAAAAAGTTTTGGCTGAATTAGAAACTAAGCAAGCTAATGTCAAGCAAACGTTGCTGCGCATCGCTGGCGCGATTCAAGTGTTAGAAGAAGAATTGGCAAACGTTGAACAGGAAAATAATTTTGTGGATTCTAAAGTTGCCAGTGAAATAGTTAACAGTGACCAGTGAATAGATATGGGTTAACAGATCAAAAGTGGTTCTCCCTTGGCGTTCGGTTTAGGTTAGGTTTGTAGGTTGAAGAATGAAAAAAAGCTTGAGTCTAGCTGCGGTTTTGTATATACTCACCTGTTGTGTGGCTTCTGGTTTAGTATCTCAAGCTACTGTTGAGTCGGAATCTCGTCAACTAGGCCATAAACGATTAATTACTAGCAAATTAATTACTAGCACTATATCCGAATCATTAAAGGATAGGGCTGAGTCACTGATGATAGCCCAATTTCCCCTACCAGAAATTAGTGACCCAGCCGATAAAAAGCGTTTCGACCAGGTGATGGAGTATACGATCGCAAACCACTTGTCTGAGCGTCCGCTCCCAGAGATCATGCAAGCGATCGCACAGCAATTTCTGGGCGCAAGCTACAAAGCTCACTTATTAGACCAAGCTAGCCAAGAAACCCTAGTTATCACTCTCAATAAATTTGACTGCGTCCTGTTTGTCGAAACCATTCTAGCCCTAGCGCGAGGGATAGCCGTAAAGGATTATTCTCAGCAGACCTTTGTCAATCACCTTCGTGACCAGCGTTATGGGGATGGTAATCTCAATGGCTATTGCAGCCGATTACACTATTTCTCTCAATGGATTGATGACAATCAGAGAAGGGGCACAGTTAAAAACATAGCGCTAGAGTTAGGAGGAGTATCCCGCCAGAAAACCCTTAACTACATGAGTAAACACAGGGGTAAGTACCCATCTTTGGTCAGGTATGAGTCAAATTACCAGTGTATTGTAGCCATGGAAGCTAATCTGAAGCAGACAACTGTTAATTTCATTCCCCATGATCAGATTAGGAAAGCCTACAATCAACTGCAACCAGGGGATATCATTGGCATTGCTACTACTATTCCTGGTCTAGATGTCACCCACACTGGGTTAGTGTATCGTACTGCTGACGGGAATATCGGTTTTATTCATGCATCACCTGCTGGTAGAGTCACCATTGCCCGTGATTTACAACGGTATGCCAGACATGTTAGACATTCCCTTGGGATTGTAGTTGCTCGACCTGTTGATCCAAGTTTTTGATCCAGGTTTTCCGATAAAACTAGCGAAACTTTCACCAGGGGCAATCTAGCCTCAAATCCTTGCACCATAAGCACTCCAAAATCTAAATTAAGCAGCCAACTGAAAATACGGCGTTGCTGATTATGGGTATGGTTTTGCCCCCCTAGCCCCCCAATTTTGGGGGGAATAAGACGTTCAAGCGATGCAGCGCGGTCTTGGGGAGGCAGCGCGGTCTTGGGGGTTCCCCCCATGAGCGACTGCCGTGGTTTCCCCCATGAGCGACTGCATCAAGACAAGTCCCCCGAGCGAGGGATTGCTCGCTCGGGGGATTTAGGGGGCTTTAATAAAACCAGATTATCGCGAATTCATTCCTTAATTCAGCAACGCCGAAAATACTTGAGTAATACCGCTATTCCCAGACGATTAATAGCTGTTTTCTTGGTTAATAAGTTTAATTCAGTAGGAAGAATTGTCCAGTGTTCGATTAGTTCTTCGGATAGTATATAGTTTATAGTTCATCTGTTCTGCAACGCAAGACCTGCTCCCTAAGCTAGAGAGAGCTTATTGCCCTCAACCCGACCAAGGATTCTCTCACAACCAATAAATTCCCTTGTATCGAACTTACTAGACGAGTTAAACTATCACAGTTTCCGTTCTACAGTAAGGTATTAGATAAAACTCGATGATGATACCTGCTGGTGTAAGTGAATTAAAACAAGCTTTTCATCAGCATCTTGCAGCTCATACCTCTGTTACTGGTCCTTCTTCCTATCTTTTGCTGTTTTATGCCGCTGAATGTGGACTCAAGAGTATTTGGTTGAGAAGAAACAACTTACGAAGCACAGACAAGATTCAAGATCGGACACTTTTAATAAAAGATGGTCATAATTTAGATAGATGGCGTAAAGAGCTGGGAATTCCTGCTAGTCGATTTACCGCGAAAACCCAAACTAAAAATAAATCAACTCCTTCGTTCCATCTCGCCAGTGGTGGTTCTAGTCTAGATCTAGAAAAAGCTCATCAAGCTTGGCGATATGGCCTTCGCATAGAGAAAGAAGATGAAGAATACTTAGTCAATTGGCTCCATCAGCTTTGTAATTGGATTAAAGAGAATATATAACGATGATTCCATCAGATATTCGATTATACACCTGGGTAGATGTAGAAGAAGTTTTGTTGCGATCGCAAGAGCAAGAGCAATGGCCAGAAGACTTAGTTTGGGCTAGAGGGTATTGGGATGAATTAGTTCTCGGTATTCGTCCTGGTACTCAAAGCTCAGTCAAAACATGGCTCCAGGAAGTCTACGATCCTCGATTTCAAGACAATGGCCAACAGGGTAATGATTGTATTATCCTCGAAAGTTCTGAGGGCAATCAGCGCACCTTACCGATTATTTTAGAAGAAACAGAGGAAGAACCCCCAACTCCTAAACTTATCCCCAATCTAGCTAGACCTACTGTTATTTGGCAACGAACTGAGAAGCTTCAACCACCGGATATTTTCCCAGATGATTTACCTCCGGTGGTTACTTTTCATTCTTTTAAAGGTGGTGTCGGTCGCACAATTCATGCTCTTGCCCTAGCACAAGCTTTAATCAACGCCAAGCAACAAGTTCTTTTAATTGATGGAGATTTAGAGGCTCCTGGAATTAGTTGGTTATTAGAATCTAGGTTGCCTTCTCCTCCTATTTGTTTTGCCGATTTTATTGCCTTAATTCATGGAGACCCTTCTCCAGACCCAGAGCAAACCATTGAGTTAGCAACCCAAAAACTTCAGAATGCTTTAGTAGACGGAATCTATATCTTACCTTCCTTTCGTGTTAATAGCAGATTAACTGGTTTAGCCATTAAACCAGAACATCTAATTAAAGGCCATAAAAATCCTTTTATATTAACGGATAGTTTAGCTCGTTTGGGAAAAGCCTTAGGAGTCAATGTTGTTTTAGTGGATTTGCGAGCAGGACTCTCGGAATTAGCAGCAGGATTAATCTTAGATCCGCGAGTCTATCGGATCTTTGTCTCTACTTTAAGCGGACAATCAATCAGCGGAACTGCGAAGCTTTTAGAATTAATTGCTAAACTAGCACCCTCAACGCGAGAGCAAGACCCTTCCCCTGCTTTGATTTTGACTAAAGTTCCTAAAAATGAAATAGATAAAAATTTAGCTATCGAATCAGAACAAAAACTTTTAGAAGCCATTCAAACCTTGCTAGGGGAAGATAGTGAACCAATTAGAATTACCACCCCATTTACTGAAAGGTTACAGATTTTATCTAATTCTTGGCAAGAGGTTTGGCAGCACTTGGGAAGTTCTCAATTAATTGATTTACTACATCCTTTATTGGAATGGCTGCCTGATAATTTAAATAAATCCAATCAAGCAGATGAACCTATAAGTTCACAGCCTCAAAGAGAAAGCTTGAGAAATATAGCAGATAAAATGATTTATGCAGAGGGTGCTGAGACTGCTGAGTTTCTGGTTACTGAGTCTTTAGAAAATTTAGCTAATGATTATCGAAACCAGATTCCAATCACTGTCGTTATTGGAGCAAAGGGTTCGGGTAAAACTTATACGTTTATGCAAATCATACACAGAAAAGAATGGCAAAAATTTATAAAATATGTCGTAAAAAATAATGTAGATAACAATAATGTAGATAACAATAATGTAGATAACAATAATGTAGATAACACAGTATCTAGCACAGCATTGATCGCACCGATTATTGCTTCAAATAATCTCAAAGGTAAAACAAAAGAAATAGTAGATGAGGCCCGGAAATATTGTGCTGAACAGATAGGGTTGACGCCTCCCGTCGATGACAGTGAGATTAAGGACTATATTCGTGAAGGATGTCAACAGAATTTACATGAAGGTGAATGGCGCGATCGCTGGTTGGATGTCATTGCCAAGAGTCTAGGTATGACAGGTAAAGGTCGCGATTTACCTAAGTATATAGCAGAGAAAAAACAAAAGATAGTAGCTGTAATTGATGGCTTAGAAGACTTATTTCAACAATTTGATCAAGACAAAGCTCAACAAACTGCTTTACGAGCGTTATTGCAAGAGGTTCCTCAATGGCTAGAACAACAACCCTTTCGTTGTTTAGGAATTATTATTTTTGTCAGACAAGATATTTTAACCGCTTCTGTCCGTCAAAATTCCGGTCAAATGATGTCTCGCTATAAGCCTTATAGGTTAAGGTGGAATCGAGAAACTGTATTGAGATTAGTTGCTTGGGTTGCCGATAAAGCTAAGATTTCGTTAAAGTTAAAGCCAGCAGGAATTCAAGATATGAATGAAGCAGAACTGACGGAAGCATTAACACCTTTGTGGGGCAAAAAGCTAGGAAGCGATCGCTCTAGACAAGCACGTTCTGCTCCCTTTGTCATTGCCGCATTATCTGACTACAATGGACAAATTCAGTCTAGGGATGTAGTGCGTTTTCTTAAAATTGCGGCAGAAAACTCCATTGATGATGATTATTGGCAAGACCGAGTTCTAGTTCCCAAAGCAATTCGAGATTCTTTGGCTGATTGTAGCAAAGAAAAAATTGAAGAAATAGAGAGCGAAAATGAACCGTTAAGAACGGTATTTAAGAAATTACGTGAATTACCTAAAGTACAGAAAAAAAGCCCTTTTCAACTAGAAAGTATTAGCTTATTTCCAGAAGAAATTAGCCTCCTTAAGCAAAATGGGGTCATTATTGCTGACGGGGATGACTATTACATTTCAGAAATATTTCGTTTAGGATTAGGGTTTTCCCAAAATGCTGGCAAACCAAAAATTATGGCTTTATATCGTCGAGCTAGACAAAGACTCTAGATGATCATTATTAAGGGATTATTGACCTCTCCCCTCCTTCAAAGAAGGTGATTGAAACGGTTAAGGGGGCAGGGCTGTTTCAAAATTCAATAACTTAGATTCAATAACTTAGAGCGAGAGAGGGGAATAGGTTAAACGTATTGGTTCAATAAACAATGAACCCTAACGAATCAACACTCTTCCCCAGACTCTTGCTTTACGAACTAGGCTCTAACAACTAATTCGACCATTTTTGGGCAACTAACTCAGCCAAATCTACAACCCGCTGAGAGTATCCCCACTCATTGTCATACCAGGCAACAACCTTAACCATATCGCCACCCATGACCATAGTTAAGCTAGAATCCACAATTGAGGAAGCATCATGACCCCTGTAATCACAGGAAACAAGAGGTTCATCGCCGTAAGCCAAAATTCCCTTGAGTGGACCTTCAGCTGCTTCTTTGAGCACTTGATTGACCTGCTCAGCAATGGTACTTTTCTCCACTTGAACTACCAAGTCAACGATAGATACATTGGGAGTTGGTACCCGCAGAGCAATACCATTGAGTTTCCCTTTCAGTTCGGGAATCACTAGAGCTACTGCTTTAGCCGCACCAGTAGAGGTAGGGACAATGTTGAGCGCTGCTGCCCGAGCCCGACGTACATCCCGGTGGCTGGCATCAAGAAGCCGCTGGTCACCAGTGTAGCTGTGGGTTGTGGTCATTGTTCCTTTGATAATGCCAAACTGTTGATGCAGTACTTTGGCAAAGGGAGCTAGACAGTTGGTAGTACAGCTAGCATTGCTAATCACATTATTTCCTTCGTCCATGTAGTCTTCGTGATTAACACCCATGACGTAGGTGGGAACGTCTCCTTTGCCAGGAGCAGTGATGAGCACTTTCTTAGCACCAGCAGCTATATGCTTGCCAGCCCCATCCTGATCTCGGAAAACACCAGTCGCTTCGATAACTAGGTCAACACCCCAAGAGTCCCAGGGCAAGTTCAAGGGGTTCCGGTCGGATACACACTTGACAGTTTTTCCATTAGCTGTTATGGAATTTTCATCACAACTGATATCTGCATCAAGTTTGCCCAGCATGGAGTCGTATTTGAGCAGATGGGCATTTGTCTTGGGATCAGAGGTATCATTGATTCCCACTATCTCTAACTGGCTATTCTCCCGAGTCAGCCAGCATCTCATAAAGTTGCGTCCGATGCGTCCAAAACCATTGATCGCTACTCTAATCACTGCTTCTTGCCCTCTGTAATTCAAAGTAAATATTTTCTTAATGATCCCAATAATATCGCAAAGGCTGAAACAATTTGAAACTTTTACTGAACTAATCTGGTTTGATGTACTCGTTTTGAAACTAGATGGGTATACTTATCTCCAAAGCTGGAGGTTTTGGGAGCACAGTCTCCTTTGGGCATGGCACAGATCTGATATTGCCTCGGCAACCTGATTTTACTCACGCCATGTCTTCATGCAGTCGCTCCCAAAGCCCCTCTCCCCTAACCAGTCTCAACCGATTAGTTTGGTATGTAAGTCCTAAACCCCCATGGTTAGGAGTGATGGAGATCAGCTCAAAAAATCACCACTAGCTCTGCTCTAGTGCTATTTTATGGGTGTTTATGGGTCTTAGGACGTTTTTCCGGATTGAGAACTCTTGTTGACGTGTAATATATACGACAATCGAGGTACTCAAAAATCAGTTATGTAACAGTTACGTTATCAAACTTCAGGTATTATTCTCTTAATTTACAGTACATATGTACTTATTTACCAAAAATTATTCCTGGAATTGTTTTTTCCTGATATGATAGCGCGTGTTATTGGCAAATTAGGCGTGTGCGGTGTGGTGTGTAAGGAGTTAAAATGCCAAAGACTGTTGATTTCAGTAATAAACCATTTCATTTCATTGGTATTGGGGGAATTGGGATGTCAGCTCTTGCCTACATCCTAGCCAAACGCCAATTCCGAGTATCTGGCTCGGATACTCGGACAACCCATATCACGCAACGTTTGCAAGCAGTAGGTGCTCATATCTTCAAACAGCAGTGTGCTGCCAACTTAGAATTTTTCCAATCAAGGAACGCACCAGCTTGTGAAGACTTAGCAGCTAAAAGGGTTAGCACGACTTTGAACCCAAAAGCGATCACAGAAATCTCACAATCAAGTCCGACTATATCTTTAGCTGAACCCTGTTTAGGCTTGCCTCAAGTTATCTGTTCCACAGCAATTAACCCATTAAACTCTGAGTATCAGGCAGCTTTAAAGCTAGGTTGCCCGATTTTCCATCGCTCAGATTTACTAGCCGCGTTGATTGAAGACTATTACAGTATAGCAGTCGCTGGAACTCATGGGAAAACTACAACTAGCAGTTTGCTCGGGTATCTACTGTGGCAAGCCGGTTGTGACCCCACCCTGATTATCGGTGGTGAGGTGGATGCTATCGGTGGTAATGCCAGGCTAGGAAATGGCTCATTACTGGTTGCTGAGGCTGATGAATCCGATGGTTCATTGGTTAAGCTCTCCGCCGAGATAGGTATAGTAACCAATATTGAGCTGGATCATCCAGACCATTACCAGAAGTTAGAGGAGGTTGTTGAAATATTCCAGGCTTTCGCGAAGCGCTGTAAGAAGTTAGTCGGATGTATTGATTGTGAGACAGTGCGTACGCAACTAAAACCGAATATCAGCTATAGTCTACGGCGAGATATGGGAGCCGACTATAGCGTTGATGATGTAACTTATGAAGCTAATGGCACTACCGCCAGAGTTTGGGAAGGCAATCAGGTTTTAGGTCGGTTGGAGCTGAAATTGCTGGGTAAACATAATCTCAGCAATGCGTTAGCCGCAGTAGCAGTAGGACGAAATTTGGGATTGGAGTTTGAGGCAATTGCCTTGGGTATCGCTAGCTTTGAGGGAGCCAAACGCCGATTTGAGCTGCGGGGCAAGTGCAATGATATTAGTTTTGTGGATGACTATGCTCACCACCCCAGTGAAATTAAGGCAACCCTAGCTGCCGCAAGAATCCAGGTCAAAGCTGACCAGCGAATAATTGCAATTTTCCAACCTCACCGATATAGTCGTACCCTGAGGTTTCTTCCCGAGTTTAGTGTTTCCTTTAGTAACGCTGACTTAGTTGTTATCAGTGATATCTACAGTGCTGGAGAACCAGATTTAGGAGAAATTAGCGGGGAAAACCTTTATCAGGCGATCGCATCTAACCATAAGGATGTGCATTACAAACCAACTCTCGAATCAGTGGTAGAGTTTCTCAACCAAATTCTTCGTCCTGGGGACTTAGCCCTATTCTTGGGAGCCGGTAATCTGAATCAGATTATTCCTAAGGTCATGGGGTTTTACCAACAGCCTGACAATGGCTTAGTTAACCAAAATTTAGCCCAAAAGCATCAATAATTGTGAATCAAGCTAGGGAATCTTAACTATAGACCTACCTCAGAAGGTCAGTATGATCTCAAGGGTCTACTATACTCGTGAATCAACTTTCCACGAACTCCTCTGGGTACTCTACCCCCTAGCAACTTCAGCCAATGTGACTGCCAAAAACCGATCGGCATTATTTTCATTGCCTGTAGCTCCTAATCTCTACCCTGATTTTCCTGATGATAACTAGCGTGCTAACCCAGAAAAAAACTCCTTCCCAGTTAAAGTTGTATATTCCAGGAACCAATTGTCCACTTCAGTCCCAGGTATCCTTAGCCAAACTCACCTCATTTCGTGTGGGAGGTCCAGCTCATTGGTACGTCGCCCCTCGGAGCCTAGAAGACCTACAAGCTAGTTTCCAGTGGGCTCACTCCCAAAAATTACCCCTAACCCTGTTAGGGGCTGGTTCCAACCTTCTAGTCAGCGATATCGGTTTGCCGGGTTTGGTAATTTGTACTCGCTATCTGCGCCATACTCACTTTGATGCAGATACAGGGAGAATTACCGCTAGTGCTGGTGTACCGATTGCCAAACTGGCATGGCAGGCTGCCAAACGAGGCTGGGAAGGGCTAGAGTGGGCTGTGGGCATACCTGGAACCGTTGGTGGTGCTGTGGTGATGAATGCTGGTGCCCACAAAAATTCCACAGCTGATATTCTATTTCATACAGATGTTCTATCCCCTGATGGCTCAATAGCCCAACTCAGATGCCAAGACCTAGGCTTTAGCTATCGCACCTCAATCCTTCAAGGTAGCGATCGCATAGTCAGCCAGGCAACATTTCAGTTAAAACCGGGTGCTGACCCAAAACAGGTGCGCTCATTGACATCGGATCATTTGGCAAGACGACACACTACCCAACCATACCACCTACCTAGCTGTGGCAGTGTGTTCCGCAATCCTGACCCCTATGCTGCTGGCTGGCTAATTGAACAAATTGGTCTAAAAGGCTACCAAATTGGTGGTGCTAGAATCGCTGAACGCCATGCCAACTTTATACTTAACTGTGGTGATGCTAAGGCTAGTGATATCTTCCGCATGATCCACCATATACAGGAGCAAGTAGAAAAGCACTGGTCACTGTGTTTAGAGCCAGAAGTGAGGATTTTAGGTGATTTTACCAAAAAACTAGCAGTTGAAAGCCCTATGTCTTTAGAGCAGGGATAAAAACCAGCGAGGGGATTTATCCCCTCCTATCGTTCCAGTGGATATCCCAAAACCGATCCTGTTGGGGAATCAGTTCAAAGCTGATCAGCTTGGTGATCAATTTTTAGTTGTTGAACTTCCCCAACCTAAGAGGATGGGGATTCCCAGGCACAACCTAACGGCTGTTAACTCCATGGGCGTGACTTTCCCTCGTTCCGTTCGCGTAGCGTGGCCTATGGCCAGGGTAGCCGGGTAAGATCGATACCCAGTTTTTTCTATATTAACGCCATTGAGGGAAAAATTCATCCCCACCTTAAGAAGGATGGGGTATTCTTTTTCCGTCAAACTCCCTTCTTCGATAAAAAATCGACGAAGCTGAAAATCCCGTCTATGGGCGAGCTTTGACACAACCGCCGGATTGTGGAGCCAATGAGCGTCGGCAGGTTATGAGTAATAGTTTTAAGTCACTTGAAATAAGGCTCGACTCTCCTTAGGGCAATTCAAGGGATGAAAGCGAGATAGTGGCTAAAGCCACTGTGAAAAAAATATTTCTAGAGTTCTGGAATCTTTACCGCAATTCATCTAGAATTAGCTATAGAGTACAGGCTGAAAAACCGCTAGGACAACTGGAATAGGGTTAGTAAACAGCACAATAAAATGTCGCAGAGTCTACCAAAAACTCTTATTATTTGTTAGACTTAAATTAGGGTAACACCGACAGGGATTATTATGTAACTTAAATTAAAGCCTAAAACCAAGGTAAGATAGTTGCGCTCTCTATCCCGGTGGAACAAACTTTTTTGACATTTACATTTTTATGGCGCTCGCGGGATATTCCGTCAGAGCTTTGGGAGATACCCCCTGGCTGACAAATCAGCTTGCATTGGCGGGCTAGGATCTGCCTTGGTAGATTCTGGTAGCTAAAAAGTATCGGAAAAGTCAAATAGCATCACAATAGATAAACGATAGATACAGAATAGATAAGTAAGCATATGCGCTACGCGCACGCGTGCGCGTTCAGCAGTCAGCAGTCAGCCGTCAGCCTTGAGCTGATAGCACCTCAAGTAGCGTGGCACAGGCTTTGGCCTTGGCCTTGGCCTTTGGCCACGCGGGGCGCGTTTGGCCACGCGGGGCGCGTTTGGCCACGCTGTGGGAACGACGCTGGGACGTATCCCATAGGCTGATAGCTGACCGCTGATAGCTGATAGCTGATAGCTGATAGCTGATAGCTGATAGCTGATAGCTTACATAGATAAAGGTTAATCACCACAAGATTTATAATGTCAGCGCGCCCCTTGCCCACAGACTGGGCTTAGTGCCAACCTGGGCAGCGGTTAAAACCGCGCTTGACGTTTGTTTTTCCTCCCCGGTCATTAGACAGGGGGTTTCTAAACTTAACTGGGATTTTTTATGACACAAGACAAAGGAAAAGGATTTGGTCTCGGTCTCGGCAAGATGAAAGAACTAGCCGAAGCGTTCAAAAAAGCTCAAGAAGTTCAAAAGGGTGCCAAAGAGCTCCAGGATCAGTTGGAGCAAATGGAAATTGAGGGAACATCAGGGGAAGACGGTAAGGTGAAGGTGTTTCTCAGTGGCAATCAGGAACCCCTACGTGTAGAGATTTCTGAGGATGCTATCAATCAAGGAGCTGAGGCTTTATCTGAACTGGTGTTAGCAGCCATGAAAAATGCCTATGAGACCTCCACAGCCACTATGCGGGAGCGCATGGAAGAACTTACCAGTGGGTTAAATTTGCCAGGTTTATAACCTCTTCGGTCAATTCCCGATCGGGATTCCCTAGGAAAAAACTAAGGGCATGAGGACATTAATCATTCTCAATGGTTCCAAACCTCATGCCGAATATCCCATTAATACGTGACTATTGATCAATATTTGAGTAAAACGAAGCTACCTGTAGCTTTGGCAGTGAAGTAAGTCCATAATATAAGCTCTTAGCCACCTGTATATTGGCTGCTTCTGTCAAGTTAATGGCATCATGAAAGGCGAGTTCGGGAAAGTTTTGATAAATTGTGTACAAGTTTAAAACCTTGATATTTTTGGGAAAGCCTTTCTCCAGTTGCTGACCCGCTATTACCAATTTGGGATAATTGGCTTGCACTTGTTCCTGGTAAACCTTTCCTAACTGCTGCAAAATTTCCTTCTCTGCTGGTTTGATCTTGTTCTTGCCACGACCAGTGATTTCTGGTTGGACAGCAACTAGTAAAGGAATTCGCTGTCCTGCTGTTAAACGCAGCATATGTCTGAGGTTATTGCGATAGCGCGTCAATCGACGTTCCAGTTCATCGGATTTCTGAGGAAGATACTTCTTCAGTGGCATAACGTCCCCCCTCACCACTAGAGACCGCTGACTCACTGACGGCTGAGGATCAAAGACCCAGTATGTGATTGCTTTAGCGAGATAAGTTTTTGTAACTAAATGCTTCAACTGCTGGGTGAGATGAGTCCAAAAATGCCCAGTCGCATTTTGCAAGAAGGCTTCTGTGTTAGGAATATCCGTTAAATTTTGGTCACTGGGGGTCATCAAGTCTGTGTATCCACCCAACACTATTACTGCATCTGGACTGTAAGGTAAAATCTTGAGAGCTAACTGAGCTAGTGTATTGCCAGAGGTATACCCTGGTACGGCGGCGTTGATGACACGATACTTACCATTTCGAATCTTTGGCGGCAGAGCAAGTGCTTGCTTTAATTCCGGTTCAGAAGGGGGTAAGGTCATCGGTCGGTATTTCTGTGGGGAACGCCTTTGCTGTGTGATTCGTTCATTGAGACGAGCTTCTAAGTAGCTGGCTATGGTAACTTGATTATTGGCATTCCCTTGACCGAAGGCTGTCGAGCCACCTAACAAAAAAATCCGAATTTCATTTTTGGGTTTGACCAAGGGAACGGGGTCGTCGTCCCGGAAACCCTGCTCATTAATGCGCCAGAAATCACTTTGTTGCTTCCCCAATAAACTATAACCTACAGCTAGATCCCGTTGGACAGCTAGATCACCAAGGTCTGGTAATCCATCATAAAGCTGCTGTGTCTGGTCAACGAACTTGGGACGGTAAACAGTGAAATCTCTGGGTGCCCCCTTGTAGGTAGCTATATCATTAATTTTGCCGACCGCAGCCACTAATAAACGAGCCAACAATTCCACAATCATCAAACTTAGAACTATCCCTGCGAGAATTGTCAGTAGGTTAAACCGTCGGCGGCGCTTGCGGTAAAGGCTACGGCGCGACTTAAATATTACATCTCTTCCTTGCATAACCGTTCTTGTTAGGAGGTATCCCTTTACAACTTGGTGTCTTTGGTGTCTTTAAATCACTGCGTTGCTAGACATTGAACCATGAAGCGACATCGGACCACATGGGTTCAACTATCCCATAGAGCCATTTCGTTGCTAAACTTAACACGGCCCAGCTCGTAGTTGACCAAATAATATACCCATGCCCTGCAAGTTACTCTTTGTCTGCCTTGGTAATATCTGCCGTTCTCCCTCAGCCGAGAACATCATGAATCACTTGATAGCACAAGCAAATCTTTCTGACCAAATTGTCTGCGATTCCGCTGGTACTTCGAGTTATCATATCGGTTCTGCCCCAGATCGGCGTATGACAGCAGCTGCCAAACGTCGGGGGATTGTACTGCAGGGGCAAGCACGGCAGTTTAATCGGTCTGACTTGGAAGAATTTGACCTGATTTTGGCTATGGATCAGCAAAACTACGAAGATATTATCTCAGTTGATCCAGTTGGGAAGTATAAAGATAAAGTAAGGCTAATGTGTGATTTTGCCCGTCATCACACCGAGCGCTCAGTCCCCGATCCATACTACGGTGGACCAGAGGGTTTTAATAAGGTGATTGATTTACTGCTAGACGCTTGCGAAGGTCTGCTGGAACACGTTGTTGAAAATTACACCAAGACTAGGCAAAACTAAAAACTGCCAACTACTAATTGCCAATGGTGAACTTAGCATTTGTGCCATTGGTGGTTAACTGGATGAATTCATTTGATTAAATGGTGTTCTAAGGCAAATCGTAAGAGTTCGGCTCGGTTACTCGTATCAGTTTTTCTGAACAGACGACTAACGTACTTCTCGATTGTCCTCGGACTCAGGTGTAGTTGGTTACCAATTTCGACATTGGATAAACCAGTAGCCAGTAAATTCAAGACTTGCTGTTCTCGCTTGGTCAGCTGTAGACCATGAGCTTGGGTATTATTCCCTAATTGATGATTAATCTCTACGGAGTTGATTGATCTCGATCCCGGTTGCTCAACCGGCTCTTTTGTAGTCTGTGGTGATGAGAATCGTAACTCCGTATGAATCATTTGCGATCGCACTAGTAAACTTTGAATGACTGCACCCAATTCTTGCATCTCAAAGGGCTTAGGTAGGTAGACATCACACCCCGACTGATAACCCTTGATGCGTTGATTGGTGCTATTGAGTTCGGTTAAAAATACAACAGGTAACAACCGCAATGGGGGCTTCTGACGCACTTTTCTCACCAGTTCATAGCCATCTATTCGCGGCATATTAATATCTGTAACCAGAAGGTGAGGGTGATAAGTCTCAATCATAGACAGCGCTTGCTGACCATTTTCAGCAGTAATAACTGAATAACCTGACATTTCCAGATAATCGCTTACAGACAGACGAGTGCCCAGGTCGTCATCTGCAACCAGAATAATCAATGGCATGGGATAACTATAGTACTGACATTTAGCTAGATCCGCGAGAAGCCTCACATCTCAATGCTACGCCATGAGTGTGAGATGAATCGCGGACAGAAGCTTTGATAAACAGCCCTTAAGACGGTATAATAGAAATAGCAGGGAAGACAAAATAAGAGCTAACCGCCACCTGCATATGTGACATACTCCCACACTGACCTTTACAGGTTCAGTGTGGGCTTCTTACCAACTCCACCTATTGGTTCGGATACTCGGTAAGCTTTACTACTGGCAGGATGCCCCACCGCCAAATTTAATATATTGATCGCTGCGTTTACATCTCTATCAGCTACATAGCCACAATGAGGACAAGAGTGAGTGCGATCTTTTAGTTTTTTCGGCACTTTTTTGCCGCAGTTAGAACAGTTTTGGCTAGTGTTTCGGGGATTCACTGCTTTCGTTGCCAGTCCAGCATTTAAGGCTTTGACTGACAAGATTGAGAGGAATTGACCCCACCCAGCAGTTATAGTCGATGTCCCCTATTACGGGGAGCACCTCTACTTCAGAACCGTGCATGAAACTTTCGCCTCACACGGCTCCTGGGTAAACTCGGTCTGTGACCGGCCTTTTGGCTTGCTCCAGTGTATCTGTTGATGGCAGCTCTGATGAACTGCTAGTAAGTTCTTTTTTGACCAATTGTCGTGGTTTTCATCTATATGATGAAGGTGTACAGATTCGCCTTCCAAGAACTTCAATCCACAGTGTCCACAGGAATGGTTTTGCTTTTTCAATGCATCAGATGTAGCATCGGAGTAAAGGCGGTTATTCCTTTGACTCCAGTAGACTAAGTCGCCGTCATAGGGTGACTTAGTCCCCTTAACGTTCACGTGTTGGTTTTGTTTGTATCCTACTTTTGGGAAGGCCTGTTTGCATAGTTCATTTGCTCTGTACCGACTTACTTTCTTTTCCTTTCGGAACTTTCGGTGGGCAGTGTGATTCATGAACCATAGGGAATCCCTAGAGCTGCTCATATCGCAGCTGCTATGGTAGTTGCGCCATCCGCGAACGATTGGGGCTAATTTCTTAGCTTTTACTTCAGCACCATAATTCGAGCAGTTGACTACGGATTTAATCTTCTTACGTATGTTCCGGTGGTTTTCCTCTGAGGGAATACACGAGAATTTACCGTCTTTTCTGACGCGGAACTTCCACCCCAGGAAGTCAAATCCGTCTGTCGTTTTGGTTAGCTTGGTCTTTTCTTCACTGATTTCCATTCCTCTTTTTGCCAAAAATTGTTTGACTTTATTGAGGATTTTTTCAGCGTTATCTTTTGGCTTTAAGATGAACACCATATCGTCTGCGTATCTCAAACTTGGGTGTATGTCTTCTATTCCGTTTAGTGCCACATTTGCTAATAGGGGACTTACCACACCGCCCTGAGGGGTACCCTGGTCTGGAAATTCAACGGATACTCCTGCTTTTAAGCATCTGAATATTCCGTTTTTGACTTTCGCTGGTGCTATTAGTCTTTCCATTATGGAGGTGTGGCTGATTCGGTCAAAGCACTTTTTGATGTCCAGTTCTATAATACGCTTGTTAATGCCATTTCTGTCTGATTTCAAATGTAGAAATAGACGTTTTTGGACATCTTGAGCGCATCTGCCGGTTCTGAATCCGTAACTATCACCACTGAATGTAGCCTCGTGGGCTGGTTCGAGGGCTAGTTTCACTAGACATTGCCATGCTCGGTCTGCGATGGTTGGTATCTTCAACATCCGGATTTTCCCACTCTTTTTAGGGATTGGTACTTCACGTAGTCGGCTGTGTTTCCAGTCAAAGACACGGTCGTTCAATGTTTCTACCAATTCCATTCGCTCTCTGTAGTTGAGGCTTGACTTTCCATCAACTCCAGCCGTTTTTTTTCCAATATTAAGCTGTGTCACCTGTTGGACTGCCAAGAGCTGTGCTGAGCGGGATTTCAGTATCAGTTTTTGTAGTGACCTAGCTTTCTTCACGTCACCTGCTCGAACCGCTTTGTACACTCGTTTTTGTAGGCGGAAAAGATTCTTTTTGTGCTGTTTCCAGCTTTGACCTTTCCAAAGTTCACTATGGCTTCCCATGTGTCTAACTATGCTCTTCTAGAACTTGTATACTCTGAATACCCGCAGCCAGTTATTCGGCTGCATCCTACCCGGCAGTGAGGATTAAGTTTGACATAACTTACCTGGGGTACGACCTATCCCTGGACTCATAAATTGCTGCCGTTTTTTCTCGTTCCATTCATCGGATTGTTATGATGATTTAGGGCAGTCCGGAGATGAAACCTTAGAATAGTGGAGCCTTACACCAAAATTTTTAACCCTTTTACCCATAGCCGACTAACTATAAAGGCTCCACTATTCTTGCGGTAACTTCGTTCCCATTTTGCCTATTCCCTTCTCGGAGGTTACAACTGTCATTAGAAAAACGTTGTGAGAATAATCGGGAATCAAGTCTCGCATATACTAGTCAGATTGCGGCTTATCTATTAGACACTTTTTCAGGACTTTTGCTACTGTTACCCGTATCATCTTCCCTTTAGCGGCAGTGTGGCACATCTGATTTACCTCTGATTCCGCCCTGATGCCAGCGTCACTCTGCTGGGTTGTCGCCCGCTCGGTGTGGCCAGGTAGGGTGTCACTTGTCTCCTCAAGGGGTCGGGTTTGCACCGCCATCCTGATGAATAGTTATAACTTTTGGGGTTATCCCGCGAGTTACCTGAGTCATACCCCTCCGGTTTCTGGAGGCTCCTACTCAGAACGAGCCGCACTCTAATATAGATTTAGCCAATTTGGTCTTAGCCAGACCTTTAATATTGAGCTTCTCATGAGCTACTAGATCATGTTCATCCAGTAATCCCTTTGCAGTTTTAAAATGAAAATCTTTCCTGGTGTCAGCAACCTTCTTGTGAGCTTTCCCTAGTTTAGTGACAGCTTTTTTCCTATTATTACTCCCTTTTTTAGATCTGCTGACAGCTTTTTGAACTTTCTTCAGTCGTTTCTGAGCCTTTCGATAATACTGAGGAATTGGCACCTCTGAACCATTTGACTTGACCAGAAAAGACTTGAGACCCATGTCTATTCCAATAGGATTTTTAACACTATCTACTGGGATGACATCTGGGACAGTATCATCTTGTATTGACAACGTAACATAATAGCCGTCAGCTTTTCGGGTTACAGTGGCCGTCTTGATTTTAAAACCTTCTGGAATAGGTCTATGGTAAATCAGCTTGACTTTTCCAAATTTCGGAAGAGTCAAATTATTGCCATCTATAGGGTTTGTGCCAAGAGAAGGAAATGTAAAAGATTTATATCTGTTTTTCCCTTTAAAGCGAGGTCTTCCGCTCTTTCTTCCGTTACTATCCCCTTTGAGGTACCGCTTAAAAGCTAGATCTACTCTCTTGACACAGTCTTGGAGAACTTGGGATTGAACTGCACTGTACCAAGGTCTATCCTTCTTTAACTGGGGGAGGGTTTTCTTTTGGGAAAAATAGTCTGGATTGTTCCTTAAATTTGGTAAGTGGCAAACAAGAGGGCAAGAGTTAATGGAACAGCGATTCTGTTCGTACCAGTTAAATCTATCAGCCAATAGATAGTTATATTGATGGCGAAGCATGTCTAGCCATCTTTCTATTTCCATTTCCTGTGATTTGGTTAGTCTTAACCGGTACTGATACGCTGATCTCATTGTTGCTATCTCTTGTTTATCGACCTATTATTAGGTTAGCAACCGTATTTACAAGTGTCAAGGCGAAATGAAAGATAAAAACTTAATGATCAGATTGACTAGTTTTGAGAAAAAGCAACTCAAACAGGAAGCTGACCGGAGAGGAATGACTTGTTCGGAATTACTTAGAAGCTTGATAGCTCGCTTCCCTATGCCGAAAGACTCTGTGTAAAATTCATCCCACGCCGACTTTCAGTTCGGACGTGGGGCTTCTTTTACCGGACAGCTAAAAAGAAAGAACGAGTTGTATTGTTCCGGTGGGTCGAGGCATCCCGGAGAGGAAACCTTAGAAGAGTGGAGCCTTAATCATAAAGTTTTAACCCTGTTATGCATAGCCTGCTAACCATAAAGGCTCCACTCTTTAAGCGGTAACTTCTGACCGTATGGTTAATAAAGCTTGCTGAGTATCCTAACCCATAGGTGGAGTTGGCAACAAGCCCACACTGAACCGATAGATCAGTGTGGGAGTATGTCACAACAAACCTACTCCTAAGCTAGGTCATCTAGTGCTAAATTGGTGACTAAAAATACTTCGACACCAGCTCCATCAGAACTGTCTGGAGATAGGAGTTGCCTGGTAAAATTAATATAGATACCTAGACAACAACATAGGTCAGGGTTCACAAAGAATCACCCTTGTGATTAATTAGTCAGTCAGCCCCCCCCTCTTGCCTAGACCAGCCACTAGTCTGATAATCCTTGCATAGCACTTAACGCTTTCCCCAAGCGCTTGACACCATCAGAGCAATCGAGCCGAGCTAAATGAACTTCGATAAAGGAGACACTATTATGGTTAACTTTTGCCTGTTCTAAGGCTTGTTCTAACTCACCTTCAGTACGCACTTGGCAACTCCAGCTATTGCCAAAAACCTGGGGTAACTGATGATATTTCCAAGGTTGAATATTGTTGTACGAGCCTTCATGGATAGCCCGCTCAATAGTGTACCCGTCATTATTAATTAAGAAGATAATCGGGTTAAGTTGATGCCTAATAATCGTAGAAAGTTCCTGACAGGTCATCTGGAAGGCACCATCACCAACAAAAACAATCGGTCTACGGTTAGGAACAGCCAAAGCGACTCCTAGGCAGGCAGGAACTGAGAAGCCAATAGAGGTGTAAAGCGCCTGTCCAATGTAGTCGCTGTCTCCTTGGAGTACCAAATCAACGGTAGCAATTAAAGCATCACCAGTTTCAGCAATCACGATTGAGTCATCATCAATAAAGTGAGTAATCCGCTCATAGAATCTGGCATTAGTTAGCTTTTGCTCAGGTTGTGATTCAAAGCGTTTAGACAAAGACTCTATAGCTGGCTTGATATCCAAGACATCAGATTTTTTCTTCTGAAGTTTGGCAGTTAGACCAGCAATGAAATCCGGTAGATAAACGGGAGAATAGAAGTGGTGTTTGATTTTAACTTTGTCAGAATTAGCATTAATTAATCGCTCTTCGGGAAGTTGGGCAGTGAAACCACCCAGATTAATGTCTGACATGAAGGCACCCAGGCACAAAATACAGTCTGCTGTTTCAACTCGTTGGCGTACATACTCCTGACTGAACGCTCCTGCATAGCTACCAATGAATTGTGGGTGGCTTTCGGAGATGATTGACTTGCCTAACAAAGTGGTAGCGAAGGGATATCCTGTCTGCTCCAGCAGGTTGGTAAGTTGGTCTGCTATACCGTAGCGGTGGAGTTCAACCCCAGCTATAATAACGGGATGCTGGGATTGCTCTAGCAAACTTACCGCCTCTTCAACTGCCTCTGATAAAGCGTGGATATCGATAATTGGGGCTTCTGGTAAGTCACGCTCCCCAGTAACAGGACAAGGTTGATTGACTAAGTCTGAGGGAATTTCAATGTATACAGGTCTGCGGTGGCGCAAACAAGCAGCAATGGTCTGGTCGATTTGCCTTGCCGCTTGACTAGGGCTGGTAAGCCTCACGGCTGCCACTGTAATTTTTTCAAAAATTTCCAGCTGTAGATTGTAATTACCGGCAGTGTGATGTAGGAGTAACTTTTGCTGCCGCTGGGAACTGTTAGGTGCTCCACTAATCACGATCAAGGGGACTAGCTCAGCGTAGGCACCCGCCACAGCATTGACTAGACTGAGTCCACCGACATTATAGGTAACGCACAACCCACCAACACCATTAAGGCGAGCATAGGCATCAGCTGCATATCCGGCATTGAGTTCGTTACAGGTGTAGATTAACTCTACAGAACTGTCTAGCAAGACATCCATCAGACCCAGGACGTAATCTCCCACTACGCCAAAAATATGCTTGACACCAGCGGATTGCAGGCGTTGAGTAAGGTATTGACCGACAGTTACTACATCAGACTGAGCCATTGCACCTCTGACCTCTTTAATTAAGCTATCTTTATGGCCAGCATAACCAAAATTTTAAAAAACGTTAATTTGTTTGTAAAAAACGTTACATTTAAGATATAATCTAACTTTTTATGATTTATATTCTAGCAAGTTTCTTGAGTTGACTAGGAAGCCTAACGTGTTTTTTGTTAACTAGCCTTAAATTTGACAGTTGGCTGTCAATGATTAACAGTCAACTGTCAAGAAAAAAGGTCAAATATCTATTAGCTTATACAGGAGAAACTTTTAGACTACTTGGCTGGCCCAGATTCCCTTCTAAGACAATACCCCGCTGGTTATAAGCCAGATGACGCAGCAATTTGTAAATCCCTTCAATTTGGTCAGGGGCTCCCACTTTCTCAGCTAACTCCGAAACAGATATGGCAGCACTTTCCTGGTGTAGTACCTCCATCACCTTTTTCTGTAAATCCAGAATGGCAGCGGCGGCTTTTTTACCCGCTTCTACCCCAGGTTGGTGATAGGCATTGATATTTACCAAGGATGCATAAAGACCAACAGCACGTTCATACAGGGCAATCAATGCCCCCACGGTTCTAGCATTGACCTGACGAATGCTTACGGTAATGGAATCCCGTTGATTTTCATACAACGCTTGCCGAGTACCTTGTAATAAACCTGATAGATAGTCTCCCGTAGTTACACCAGGTTCTACTTCTGGAGACTTCCCTTGTCGGTCTTCTAAGACTTCAATGAACGTGACAAAGAAATTGGGAACACCTTCCCGAAGTTGCTGTACGTAGGCATGTTGATCCGTTGAGCCTTTGTTACCATAAACCGCAATGCCCTGATAAACCGTATTGCCCTCTAGGTCTTTTTCCTTACCTAGAGATTCCATTACCAGCTGCTGTAAGTAGCGGGAGAATAGCAATAGACTGTCTTTGTAAGGCAACATGACCATATCTTTCTCCCCCTTGCCATTGCCAGCAAAGTACCAGCATAGAGCAAGTAACGCTGCTGGATTGCTTTTGAGCTCGGGGCTACCGGTAGCGCTATCCATATCTTTAGCACCAGCCAGCATCTGACGGATATCAATCCCTTGTAGTGAAGCTGGAAGTAGTCCTACGGCTGACATTTCAGAGGTACGTCCTCCTACCCAATCGTACATGGGAAAGGTGGCTAGCCAACCTTCGGATTTTGCCAATTGATCTAGTTTGCTGCCAACACCCGTAATGGCAACAGCCTGGGCAGCAAAGTCTAGATTCTGAGACTCGTAGGCTGTTTTAACTTCCACCATGCCGTTACGAGTTTCTGGTGTTCCCCCAGATTTGGAGATGACTAATACCAGAGTGCTAGACAATCGATCTTGGAGTCGGGTAAGCACAGCATCAATGCCAGCTGGGTCAGTATTGTCAATAAAGTGAATGGCTAAAGGAGGAGAGTCTAGCGCGAGGGCTTCAGCGACAAACTCAGGACCAAGGGCAGAGCCCCCAATACCAATGGAAAGAACATCTGTAAATTTTGGTGCCCTAGGGGGATGGATGGCACCCGTGTGGACATTTTGGGTAAAGGTTTCAATCTTTTCGAGAGTGTTGACAATGTCTTGTTGGAGTTCTGGAGTTGGGGCTAAGTCCGGGTCTCTTAGCCAGTAGTGACCGACCATGCGGTTTTCATCAGGGTTTGCGATCGCACCGTTGACTAGGGCATCCATATCCTTAAATGCCTTTTCAAACTTAGGCAGCATCGCCTCCACAAAGGCATCATCAAACCCCATACGGCTGATATCGAGGTAAAGCTCTAACCCTTCGTGGTAATAAAGCCAATCCTGATAGCGTTGCCAGAGTGCAGCGGCGTCCATAAGTAGCTCTCCAACTTCTTTTATTGTCCACTCACAAGTTTAAGGCAAGCACATAGCGTAAACTACCCCGACTTAGCTAGCCCTTGGGGTCGGGGCTATGCGCGACTTTTACCAAAACGTTTTTTGGATTTTTGAGCAGGTCTTGAACCCACTCAACTGGTTGAAGCGACAGGCTGTGGGAAAATGATCGAATCCCGGAGCAACTTACTAGCAGCTATAGTTTCCTGTCTTGCCCATTGATCTGCTGCCAAGATATCCTCTAAGGAAGGATTGGAACAGTTATCAGCTTGGTGGCGATCGCATACAGATTCAATACAACGAGCAATATCCAAATAACCAATTTTCTCCTCTAGGAATAGGGCAACTGCCTGCTCATTGGCTGCATTCAATACCGCTGGCATCGACCCCCCAGCCCGACCAGCCGCATCAGCGATGTTCATACAGGGATATTTCTGATGATCCGGTTCCCTAAAAGTCAAATTACCAGCTTTGACCAAATCTAGTGGTTCCCAATCGGTATAGATCCGCTCCGGCCATGACAGGGAATAGAGTAAAGGTAAGCGCATATCTGGCCAACCTAACTGAGCTAATACTGAAGTATCTTGTAGTTCAATCAAGGAGTGAATAATACTCTGGGGATGAATCACAATGTCGATGTGGTCATAATCCATGCCAAACAGGAAGTGAGCCTCAATCACTTCCAATCCCTTATTCATTAGGGTGGCAGAGTCCACAGTAATTTTACGTCCCATGGACCAATTGGGATGCTTTAGGGCATCAGCCACCTTCACTGAAGCTAACTTGTCCACAGACCAATCTCGGAAAGCCCCCCCGGATGCTGTTAGGATAATCCGCCGCAATCCCCCTGCTGGCACTCCCTGAAGACACTGAAAAATTGCCGAATGTTCTGAGTCAGCTGGTAGCAGCTTAATACCATGTTTTTCGACTAACGGTAGTACCACTGGACCACCTGCAATTAGAGTTTCTTTATTCGCTAAAGCAATGTCTTTACCCGCTTCAATAGCAGCAATAGTAGGCAACAAACCCGCACAGCCGACAATGCCAGTAACTACAGCTTCCGCATCACCATAGCGTGCCACTTCTACCACTCCAGCTTCGCCCCCTAAAAGAATAGGTTGGGGGTCAAGGTCAGCAATTGCTGCTTTGAGTTCTGGTAATTTCTCTTGATCACGAATTGCAGCAATTATCGGTCGAAATTGCCGAATTTGAGCCGCTAACATTTCCACATTGCGCCCAGCTGCCAATCCCACTAACTGGAATTGATCGGGGTATTGATTAACAATATCGAGAGTTTGGGTACCGATTGAGCCAGTGGAACCTAAGAGTGTAATTTTTTTCACAATTTTTTTATAATTACCAACAACTCCCCTATCATACCGGGGCAATGGGAAGCCCATAAGTAACTCAACCCCATTAAAACAATTGGTAAATTTTTCTTATGGTACTGGCAATTTGGCAACAAACCTTACTGATTATAGGTTTTGATTAAGTTTTACCCCTATTGTCAGTGATAAGCAAGTCTTATGTAATCAATCACACAATGCAGACGGGATTAATGGGGCATCATATGGATAAAATCTATATATATAGCAGCTCTCAATTGGGTGAGGTACATCGTCCTTGGTTTTAGGGAGTAGGGATGCAGCTTGGTCTTGGGGAAAACTCCTAAGAGCGACTGGCGTCTACCCTTAATAAGGAGGGTTAGGGGGGATTGCTAATGCCCCACGGGGTTTATCAGGTTCAAACCCTTGGGTCCGCAAACAGCCGTTCCCGATGAGCGACTGCATCAAGACATTGAATCTACCTCATAAGTATGATAAAAGCTAGATGTAATCAGTGATAAGCAAGTCTTATGTAGTCAATCACACAACTTAGATGGGATTAATTCAGGATCGTATGGCCAACATCTATATATATGTAGATGATGTGGTCTCTTTCCTATGAAAAGGTATTATCAGTGATTTGAGCAAAAGGTTGCATGAAAATTGAGACACTGGCAGTGCATGCTGGCCATAATATTGACTCAGCCACAGGGGCAGTAGTGTCCCCAATTTATCTATCTACTACATTTGAACGTCAGCCAGACGGCAGCTACCCTCAGGGTTATAACTACAGTCGAGACAATAACCCGAATCGGGATAGTCTGGAAAAATGCCTATCTAAATTAGAGGGGGGAGCAGCCGCCGCCGCTTTTTCTTCTGGTTCAGCTGCTACCTTGAGTATCTTCCAGGCTTTGTCCCCTGGAGACCATGTAGTGGCACCTATAGATAGTTACACAGGAACTGGGTTTCTCTTGCGAGAAGTTTTTGGCCCTTGGAATTTGGCGGTCACTTTTGTAGATATGGCTAATCCTACCACAGTGATGGAAGCAGTTCAACCCAACACCAAGCTGATTTGGATAGAAACGCCTTCCAATCCAATGTTAAGGATTACTGATATCAGCAAGATTGCCCATATTGCCCATAACCATAATGTCTATTGTGTTTGCGATAACACTTGGGCAACACCGATTAGCCAACGTCCATTGGAGTTGGGTGCAGATTTGGTTATCCACTCCACAACCAAGTATCTCGGTGGACACAGTGATGTCTTAGGAGGTGCCGTGATTACTAAGGTTAAGGATGAATTTTTTCACAAAATTAAAACAATTCAGATGGCTGGCGGTTCAGTAGCCGCCCCTTTCGACTGTTGGTTACTCCTGCGGAGCATTCAGACCTTACCCTACCGCATGAGAGCTCATTCAGAAAATGCCTTGAAGGTGGCACGATTTTTAGAAGAACACTCTAAAGTAGAAGCTGTTCATTATCCGGGATTGCCAAACCATCGAGGACATGGGATTGCTGCTGCTCAGATGAACCTGTTTGGGGGTATGATTTCTTTCCAAGTTAAAGGAAACAGGGAAGATGCCTTTGCCTTTACTGGCAAGGTTAAAGTATTTACACGAGCCACTAGCTTGGGTGGTGTCGAGAGTTTAGTCGAACATCGTGCTTCGATGGAATTTCCTGGTACCCGAACCCCAGACAATCTGTTACGGATGTCTGTGGGTCTTGAACATACTGATGATCTACTAGAAGATCTCGCCCAAGCTTTAGGTTAGTCAGGGGGCGTTGCACACTTGTAGGATTATACCATTTTTTGCACATAACTGAAAGTGGTTTATAGTCTACAGTTCAAACTTCGGCAAATAGGTACATCATCCCGTTATTGTGCAACGCCAGTAAGGCAGAAGCGTAATCCCATTACTAATTTAGAGATTTATGAGGAGTTATCGATTCTCTAGCGGCAGCACTCACCCAATCAACGAAAAAAGTCAAAAAGACAAAACAAACCAGCGTCATGCCCACACTGCGATAATCAAAGCTGCTCAGTTGTTCGGTCAACAACACCCCTAATCCTCCAGCCCCAACTAATCCTACAATGACCGTCTCCCGCATACACACCTCCCAGCGATAGAAAATATAAGCCAGAAAACGAGGTAAATTCATCGGGAATATCCCATAGAGAAACAAGAGTGCTCCTGGAGTTCCTTGTGCTTTTAAGGCTTCTAAGGGAGGCTTTTCCAAATTTTCATTTATTTCTGCCATCAACCTGCCAAGGATGCCTAGATTATGCAATCCTAGGGCGATCGCACCAGGTAAAACTCCCGGAAACATGACAAACATCACCACTAATGCCCAAATTGGGGCAGGAATAGCTCTGCAAAACAGTAGTATGATCCTGGTGAATACTAAGATAGACCAGCCTTGTAAGACAGCTAATCGGGAAGCTTTTGGACTGGGATTGAGCAATCCCCCTGGTAGCAAAAAATTATGGGCTGCCGGAAAAGACAGAACAATCCCTACAAGACCAGAACCAGCACTGGCCAGGACAGACATAATTAGAGTTTGTAGTGATAACTTCCACAGCTGCGACAAGGGCACAGTCTTAAAATCGAGGGGAAATGATGCTTGGGCAATGTCACCCAAGAGTTTTTGAGTTCGGGGAGACCAAAACTTGCTCAGATCAGGACTGACATACAAAAACCCCAAACAGCACAAAGCCACTAAAATTAAAACTACTCTCAAATTAATCCGGCGGCGCAAGATGACACTACTGATGTCAATCGCAGCGCTTAATAAAACTAGGGCATAGAAAAATGTCCATAGTTGTTCGTAACGCAGAGACTGTAAACTCAGCAAGATCTCATAGCCCAACCCACCAGCCCCAACCAGTCCCAGTACAGTAGCTGAACGAATGGAACACTCAAAGCGATAGAGGGTGTAGGACAGGAGATTTGAAAAGGCTTGCGGAATGATACTGTAAAGAAAGGCCATCAAGGGGGACACGCCACTACTGAGTAATGCCATCAAAGCACCCCGGGGCGTTTCATCCAGAATTTCTGAGAAGACCTTCGCGACTATTGCCCCATAGGGAATGGCGATGGCCATAATGGCCGCCAGAGGATCTAAACCCCAGATACTGACAAAAAAAATGCCCCAGATCATCTCATGAATTGCTCTGGGGAAGGCCAGCAGTCCCCGAATTCCCAGCCAGATGGGTTGTCGCAGAGTCCAGTGAGGCAAGACTGTCAACCACCAAACCTGGGAGGTGATAACTCCTGCCACCACGCCGAGCAAGATACTCAGAAAAGTGCCGCAGGCGGCATAAGCTAGGGTCGTGAGGGTAGCCTTCAGGGTCAGCTGCAGAAACTCAGGACTCACTTCGGGGTGCAAACTCGCCCGCAAGAACCGCAACAGTTGGTAAAATCCTCCCACATTAACAAGATCTTGCTCAAAGATACCAGCTTTAACAACCGCCATCCCGATAAAAATGACAAAACAAATTCCCCACAGCAGGCGGCGATTCAGTAATGGTGGACGAGATAAACTTTGAGTCATCTAAGTTATCGCAACGGATTTTAATAGTATTTTGGTTTCAAGGGAACAGTAGATAAAGGAACAGGGAATATAAAACGGGTAACAGCGAACAAAAATAGATATTTATATAATACCATAACACCCTAAAAATATAGTTTAATGGACGGAATTAGCCATAGATAAATGGTAAAAATGGTAGTGGTAAAGATGTAAGTATTTAGCTAGGGTGTAGTCAAGGTTTCGGGAGTTAAAATCACTACTTTTGTAGCGCTAACATCGTTCCTACGGTTCAAGTTATCATCAATTTTTGACCCGCTTAGTTTGATTGCTATGACTCGATTAAAGATTATTTGGAGATGTCTAATGTGTCTTCAACTTTACTTCAAATGCTATATAAGTTTAGACGGAACGGTTCCTAAAAAATTAAAACTATACATTCATCAGATCAGGTAAGTTTAGGACAGCTATTACTTGGCAAATTCCGGTATTTATTGGTAAAAGCCGTAAGTGTATCCATCTTTTCGGTGTATTGCCGATATATCTTGAGGTTTACAGCTTTTGTACCCTTTCATTCCTAACGGGGTAAATCCAAAACTTCCTTTACTTCTGGGAGTAACTTTGCCTATCCCTAGTTTTTGATGTTTGGCTATGTCTCCGGTTACCCAGCCTTTAATCGGCTTCAATGGGTTATGTCTAATGGGGTAGCCGTACTTGTTGAGTGCCGCTTTTTGCCTTCCTCCTTGCCCAAAGCAGGTTACTAGAAGAGGTTGAGAGGTTATCAAAGTTAAAGTCTCAATATCCCCAACACAAGCGGCATCAATAAGCGTGCTGTTTAGGGAGTCCTAGCTTCGTTCGGTTGTACTTAGTTTGTGCTCCCGTCCCAGTTACTACTGGTCTTACACTTTGGAGCATTTTTACTAGCTTTTTACGGGTTGCATTAACCGCCGCCGCATCCTTTAGGGGCTGTTTAGCTTTAGTCTTAATCTTCTGAAGTAGACTTGGCTTCTTTTTTAGAAAATCCTCTATAGGCTTATTTCCTTTTCGTTGGTTGCACTTTTTGCAAGCCAAACAAAGATTACTTACGCAATCGCTTCCTCCTTTCGATTTTGGATGGATATGTTCAATCTGCAAGGGGACATTTTGCTTTCCACAATAGGTACATTCCCTTTCCCATTTTTCAAGCAAATACTCTCTGACTTCATAGCCAGCTAGTTCCCCCTGCTGATACTCAACGCCACTAATTTCAGGATTCTGCATTTTTTGGGTATCAAACTTAACTCTTTCAACCCAAATCTCATTGACCGGACAGAATTTTATCAATCGTTTTACCCAAGTCTGGGTAGTCAGAATTCTGTGCTCTAGGCTAGGGGGCAGCCATCCCTGTGGGCGTCTACGGTTAAGGAATCGAGGTTTTCTGTAGCGGGTGTGGCGATTGCGCCTTCCGCTTCTTACAGCTCTTCTAGACTCTAGTTTTTTCTTGATTAATCCTCCTCTGTGTTCTAATTCCATCCCCCAAATAACTTGACCATTTTGGACTAAGGCAAATCCAGTTACCTTGCTGCCAGGATCGATCTTGATTTGACAGGGTGAGATAGTTGGATCATCGATCGCCGTTTTTAGGATGATTGTGAATGGATACATCCTAAAGACCGCCGCTTTACCTTTTTTCAATAATCGGCGTGCTTTCTTTGGCGAAATGGGATTTAGTGGTCGTTTGTTAGTGTCAATGATAAATACGTAATTTTGCATTTTTAGTGCGTCTCAAGTCGGTTATGTGTTCCGAGTGCTTCGCACACGCTTACGCGAACGGCAATGTTGAAATGGCTTGTTAGGCTAACCACACATTTTGCCTTCACCTTAATGATTAGCGACAGAGCCAGGAACTGGAGGTCATTCCTGGGTGTCATAACCAAATCAACGTAGGACTCAATCCTTAGCCTGCATCCTAGTTGGCAATTCCAGGAGTTACCGGGAATTACCAAGGCTTAAACTAGGAGTCTCTGTAGCATATAATTTGTCGATCATGCTCTGAGACAAAACCCCTGGAGGAACATCAAAGACAATCTTTCCCCGTTGCAATCCCACCAAGCGATCGCAATGACTGCAGGCGAATTCGATAGAATGCAGACTAGTTACTAATGTCTTTCCCCCTGTTTCACTTATCTCCTTTAGCAAATCCATAATTTCCCGACTCATTTGCCTGTCCAGGTTAGAAATCGGTTCATCAGCAATAATCACGTCAGGATTTTGCACCAGCACTCTAGCTAAGGCAACCCTTTGTTGCTGTCCTCCAGACAGTTCCTCGGTTGGTGCATAAAGCTTTTCGGGAATTCCTACCTGAGCTAAAGCCTTGAGAGCAGTGTCTACCTCTTGGGGAAACAATAAAGAAACAAGAGCTTTCATTAATGACCAGCGTCCTAAATGACCCGCATTAACGTTATGAATCACCCGGAGGTTATTGACTAGATTGAACTGTTGGTAAACGGTGCCAAGGCGACGCTGCACCTGACGCAATTGGCGCGGGGAGATTCTAGCTAGATTACGACCTAAGACCCAGACTTCTCCTTGACTGGGGAGTAAAATGCCATTGAGCAGGCGGATCAAGGTACTTTTACCTGCACCACTCGCCCCCACTAGGGCAACTCGTTCCCCAGGATAAATCTTGAGGTTAAGGTTAGTCAATGCCCGAAACTGGCCAAATTGCTGGGATACCTGTTTGAGTTTAAAGATAGGAATTTTAGTCATTGGTGATTAGTGATAAGCTCTTCAGCATTTGGCGTTGCTTAATATTGGAATGATTTTAAAAGTTTTTAGGTGCGCTTTCCGCATCTAATTATTAAATTCGCCACGGGTCGCACCTGTGGAATGGGCATCTTGCCTGTTCGGCGATCTTTTCTGGCTGGCAGGATGCCCACCCTACTCCTATTCAGCGCGAAGACACGCAACGCCACCTAAATTGCTCAAAGGTAACAGGGAACAGCGGATAAAGGAACGGGGAATAGCCAATTTAAATGTACATCAGCTTATTTACTTAATCTTGCCAATTTTCCGTCCAATTTTCTCAATTTGGGCATAGTTGTCATTTTTTGTAGAAATAAATTTAGTAGCTCCAAATAAGTCAAGAATTTCTTTTTGCTCGGGAACATTAGGATCTAGCTTTAATAAGGCGGCTTGAACCCGCTCGACAAAATCATCCCCGTAGCGTTCTTTGACTTTAGGATTAATCACCCAGTGATAATCATAGTAAGCTGGAGTTCGCCAAATCAACTCTACTTTTTTTAAGTCCACATTTCCAGCTGCAACGCGACTCTTCCAGACCTGTTCGTTCAAGGCTCCTACCTTGTAGCTCCCTGCCTCAACCAATTGAATCGTGGCATCGTGGGATTTGGAAAACCCAACTTCACCTTTAAAATCGTCTAAGGTTACCCCTGCTTGTTCGAGAAAATACTGGGGCATCAAGCGTCCAGAGGTAGATGACTCACTGCCAAAAGTTAAGGTATGACCTTTCAAAACTTTTAAATCTTTAATATCCTTAATCGGTTTTAGCCCGCTGCTTTTATTGGCGATAAAAACGGTGTGAAATTCAGCATCAATATCCCGTTGAGCGATCGCTTCAGCCTCTTCTACCTGTAACCGTGCTTGAACCCCAGTCAGTCCACCAAACCAGACCAGATCCAAGTCCCCCACCCGAAAAGCTGTTACCGCTGCTGCATAGTCAATCACAGGCTTGTATTCTACCGGAACCTTTAATTCTGCTTCTAGGTAAGCTGCAAGCTGGCCGTAGAGTCGCTGTAACTTTTCAGGATCTTGATCGGGGATTGCTCCAGTGGTAAAAGATTGCACCTGAGCCCCATTTCCAGACGAGGATGTAGAATCGGAGCTAGGGGAACAGGCAGTAACCGGTAGTAATAGGACTAAAAGAAAACCTAGTAAGATTTTTT
>NZ_JAAHIG010000440.1:0-6807 GCF_010692305.1 Moorena sp. SIO4G3
ACCTCATGAGTCCTAGAAACGCTAGATCAGAATTAATTTTGACAATTTTTGACAATTACGGATAAAATCCAATGACAAATTATGTATATTGCGATTTTAGCAGTTCTCAGTGGAGCTGAGGGATGGGTAGCAATTGAAACTTATGGAAAAGCTAAATATGAATGGTTAAAAGAATTTTTAGAGTTACCCAATGGTATTCCTTCTCACGACACATTTAGTCGTGTATTTGCCCGAATAAATCCGGAGGAGTTTCAAAATGGTTTCTTAAGTTGGGTAAATTCAATTACACAAAAGTTGGGAGTAGAAGTTATTGCCATAGATGGAAAAACTTTGAAACAATCTTACGACCGAAGTCAAGGACAAAAAGCGTTACATATAGTCAGTGCATGGTCATCATCTCATCAATTAGTCTTAGGACAAAAAAAAGTTCAAAATAAATCCAATGAAATCACGGCGATACCAGCCTTAATCGAAATGCTAGAAATTGAGGGCAGCATCATTACTATTGATGCTATGGGATGTCAAAAAGCTATCACCTCACTGATTATTAAGAAAAAAGCCGATTATCTGATCGGGCTAAAAGCTAATCAAAAATGCCTTTATGAAGAAGTAAAAGATTGGTTTGAGTCAGGAAATTATCAAGACTTAAATCCAAGAGAGTATAGCTACGATAAACAAGTAGAAAGTGGTCATCATAGAATTGATAAAAGAGAAGTGTGGGTTGTACCTGTATCAAAGCTGCCCTGTCTTCATAATCAATCACTATGGACAGGTTTAAAAACAATTGTGATGGTAAAAAGCGATGCAGCGCGGTCTTGGGGGTTCCCCCCATGAGCGACTGCATCAAGACAGTGAACGAAGGTTATGGAATAAAACTACAACACAAGTACGTTTTTATATAAGTAGTTTATCAATTAATTCTCAAAAAATAGGGACAGCACTTCGTAGTCATTGGGAAATATAAAATAGTTTACATTGGACGTTAGATGTAACTTTTTCAGAAGATAAAAGTCAGATTCGTAAAGATAATGCTCCGGAAAATTTTGCTTTATTACGTCCCTTAGCAATCAATTTGTTGAAGCAGGAAACTAGCTTCAAGGGTAGTATAAAAATGAAACGATATCGAGCGGCAATGGATAATAGTTACTTGACTAAAATTTTAACAAATTCTGTGAATTAACTAATCTTATTTAGAGTTGGCTTCTAGGCTTGAGGGCTGGCACAGAGTTAATACCGTCATTTTAAACTAGAGCACATGAAACAGTGTCTTGATGCAGCGCGGTATTGGGGGAAACCCCCAATACCGCGCTGCATCGCTATCACAGATTAAAAATTTAATAATTTTTACTAAAATAAGTAAAATAGAAGAAGTTTAGTACCTTTTTGTATTGATGCACAGATATCGCGATTTGTCAATTTAATTTAGATGCGTTTACCCTGAACAGGGAATAGGGAACAGGGAATAAAATTTAGATGTACCTGATGCTTACTAGTAAAGACGAATACTTCCCCATCTCCCCATCTCCCCATCTCCCCATCTCCCCATCTCCCCATCTCCCCATCTCCCCATCTCCCCACACTTCCCACCCTCTCTACCTCGCTTCACCTATAACCGTAAAAGCCGCCCAAGCTGAGGGGTCTGGATTACCATCGGGGTCATTGAGCATCGATAACATCGCCTCTCGCATGGCTTTGGCTTTATCCATTTTGTGGGTGTAAATATTAGTGTAAAACTCCCTCATCAACTTGACTGTATCATGATCAGGTATTTTCCATAGGGACACCACCAAACTGGGTACACCGGCGGCAATCAAAGAACGGGATAAACCAATTACTCCTTCCCCTTTTATCTCACCCCTACCGGTATCACAAGCACTCAAGACCACTAACTTTGCTTTCAATAAGGGGGGTTTCCGGTGTTGGTCAGTGATCAGAATTTCACGACTGGTGAGAAAGCCATCATGGTCTGGTTCCTCAGGAGCTAATGCGATCGCACCGGGATAATCAATACTATTGACATCATCCAGTAAACCATGGGTAGCGAAATGGATCACCGAAGCTTTGGCCATTTTGCGCACAATGGTTGGTTCTGTGGCTTCCAAACCAATCATAGCTTTTGTATTCAGCAATTGAGCAATGGTTAATGCTTCGGTTTCTGCACCCTTGAGAGGGGTTAACGGTTTTTGTTCCAGTCCTATTTTAATCGTGGGCATGGTGGGATTCCCCACAATCAACGGTTTTCCCCGGCTGTGTTGGACTCGATGCCAATGTTTACGGGTGAACCACAGGGATTGGATCGAAGGAGCAGTGAGAATGGTATGGTTTTCGATTAGATACTTTCCCTGATCATCTAGCAGAGCAGCAAAGGAAACCAGAAATAGTTCTTGATGGGGGATAAAAATAATACGGTCTGATGCCGTTATTGGTAATACGTCAACAATGGGAGTAATCAGCAGTTGGTAGAGTTGGTGTAGGGGATGTTGTAGTAGATTACTATTGTTAGTATTTAGTGGTGAAGCAGCATTTTGATTAGGTAGTTGCTGAATTGAAGTATTAATGAGCGTACGTCTAGTTTTGGTCAAGCCCCCTAAATCCCCCAACTTTGGGGGACTTTGAGAGTCTTGTTCCCCCCGTCTAGTTTTGGTCAAGCCCCCTAAATCACCCAACTTTGGGGGACTTTGAGAGTTTTGTTCCCCCCGTCTAGTTTTGGTCAAGCCCCCTAAATCCCCCAACTTTGGGGGACTTTGAGAGTTTTGTTCCCCCCGTCTAGTTTTGGTCAAGCCCCCTAAATCCCCCAACTTTGGGGGACTTTGAGAGTCTTGTTCCCCCCAAAATTGGGGGGTTAGGGGGGCGGAATCATACCCATAATCAGCAACGCCCTGATTACCTCTACCTCTGACACCAATCTGCATACGACTGACTTTGACTAGTTCCGCCAGAGTAGTATCTTGGGGTAACGTATTACTACGGAAAGTAATCTCACCAGTAGGAGCAATCACCCAAATATAAATTTGGTCATCAACAATCGAATATTCCACCAAAGTGGCTTGTTGTTGTTGAGCAATTCGTTGAATGTCTTCAAGAGTAGGAGCTTTAGTTTGAGGAGGTTCAGATAACCGTGCCGCTAATAAATCAATCAGAGCGCGGTTGCGACCCTGTTCGGAAATTTCTAAGCCTTGTTTTGGTTTACCTAGAGCAACCAAAACCTGTTGTAAGAGACGATAGGTGCGAGCTTGTGCTTCAAAAATAGAAACCTTCCAATCATCTTGATTACCCAGGTCTTGGCGGATATCTTCCCAAATTTCAATGGCATCAAATAGGTGAGTTTGGGCTTGTTCTAGTTGATTTATTTCTAAGAAAGTAGCACCGAGATTATTCAGGGAGATAGCTTCACCCTTGCGGTGTCCGATTTCCCTCGCAATAGCTATGGATTGTTGGTGGTAATCAATGGCTTTGTTGTACTTTTCCAGATTACCGTATCCAATACCGAGATTCTCTAGGGCGTGAGCTTCACCCTTGCGGTGTCCGATTTCCCTAAAAATCCCTAAGGATTGTCGGTGATAATTAATCGCTTTTTTGTAGTCTCCCAGATTACCGTATGCAATACCCAGATTATCCAGGGAATAAGCTTCACCCCGGCGGTTTTGGATTTCCCTTTTAATAGCTAAGGATTGTAGCTGGTAATCAATCGCTTTTTCGTAGTCTCCCAGATGACGGTATGCATTAGCCAGATTACCCAGGGAGCCAGCTTCACCCTCGCGGTCTTCGATTTCCCTAGCAATAGCGATCGCTTCTAGCTGGTAATAAATCGCTTTTTTGTAGTCTCCCAAACTCTCGTATGCATTACCCAGATTACTCAGGGAGCGAGCTTCACCCTCGCGGTGTTCGATTTCCCTAGCAATAGCTAAGGATTTTTGGTGGTAATAAATCGCTTTTTTGTAGTCTCCCAGATTACCGTATGCAAACCCCAGATTAGTCAGGGAGCGAGCTTCACCCTCGCGGTCTGGAATTTTCCTAGCAATAGCTATCGATGGTAGGTAATAATTAATTGCTTGTTTGTACTCTCCCAGATTAGCGTATGCACGACCCAGATTACCCAGGGAGTGAGCTTCACCCAGGCGGTGTCCGATTTGTTTATAAATCACCAATGCTTGCTGCCAAGACTGTAATGCTTTTCGGAACTCACTGCGACGAATGTGACGAAGTCCTTGCTTAAATAGTTTGTCCGCCTCTGCCTGCTTACTGTCTACTTCAACAAAGGCATCACCAGGGGCTAAACTCCCGTGTTGCTCTAGGCTAACAGTGTTTTGTTCCTGATCCAGTCCTGGCAAACTCAGGAATCTAGCCAGAACAGGGAATTGCCCAGGGGTAAGGCAGAGAGTGAAAAGTCCCAAAAACAAGACCTGCTTAAGTGTAATAGGATGTGGTTTCATGGCCTATTTACCTATATCTGAGACTAGGCAATTATTCGCAAGCGTAGGGTGCGTTAGGGGTGGGCTAACCCGGATTTTCCAACTCTAAGGGTGTAGTTGAAATAGCTCACCCCGTAACGCACCACAGCAGAATTAGGGAACAGCGGATCACCGGAGCAGGGAATAAAATTTAGATGTACCTGACTATACAAGGAAACACTAATACTCCTCAGACCTACTTCCTACCCTTCACTTATACACTGCAAGGCCAGTTTTTTCCACAAAATGCATAGGCTCGCATACTTACCAGATAGGTAAGAATGAGATTTGGTTCCGATACTTTTTAGCTACCAAAATCTAAAAAACGAAGAGCTTGGCTCACTAATGCAAGCTGCCAAAGCAGCCAGGGGGTATCTCCCAAGGCTAAACCCAGACTAAGCCCGGCTTAGCGCATAAATGAAACTCCACTCTGGACAATTAACGTAACCACCAAAACCTTGGTTATCGGCTTTAATTTAAGTTACAAAGTATCTTTAATGGAATTAAATCTATGCTTAAATTCTAACTCATCTTTGTAGATATTGCAATGTTTTTGTAGAAAATAACCAACAGCAGCTAGCCCTTGTTGGGAGAGATTGCTAGGATACATCTCACTTTGCTTTTTGACCCTGTGGTGCGTTACGGGGCCGACTATCCCAACCCTGGCGCTCAAGCCGAAAATTAGGGCAAGTCCGCCCCTAACGCACCCTACGCACTTGCCTCTTGCCTCTTGCCTCTTGCCTCTTAACTACTCCCTATTCCCTCATGAAAACCAGCTTAGCCAAATACTGGACACTCAATTACATTAATCGTTTGGGTCAACATCAAACTAAACCCATAGAAGAGGCTAAGGAATTTATCAGTGCCCAAGCTCTTACCTTATCTACAGATGAAGACACCATAGACCAAGCACTGATTAGCAGACTGTGGCAACGTTATCACACCCAAGACGACGACCTTGAGCTGGCTGAGGTTTGTCTACGTTGTTTAGTTTCTCACCAAATCAAGGAAGTTTGTTATCAGTTAGTAGAGCAATTTGGTCAGCAACATAATTTTACCATCAATGACCTACTGCCATTAGTCCTTGACCGTTATCCTGAGGGCGAGCAAGGGCATAAATTAGGGGGAGATAATTCTATAACTAGCTATACGTTACAAACCTTTGAACCAAATAAAAGTAGCTTATTTTCCTGGACAAAAAGACTGGTTAAAACCCATAGGGAGGTGAAACGATTTTTACTATACTATGGAATTGAGCAGGTAACGGATTGGTTATTACTGAAACAAACTACTCCTGGTAAACTACACCGTATTCTATCGGAGTTTCATCAGCTAACTGCTCAGGAAATTAACCACTATCGTGAGTTATTAGAAAGTTATCAAACGGTTTATGTAAGTCAACTGCAAGCAGAGCGTAATCAAATTAATCAACAACGACAACAACAGGGCTTAGGTAAACTCACAACTCCCTACCCAATTCCTAGGAAAGAACAATTAGAGCTGATCACAACCTTGGGTTCATCCATAGGGAAACTATCTCCAGAAGCAGTACTTACTGATTTACAACGGTTAGCTCAGCTAATTCGAGACTATAAAAAGAATCGTGGCAGGAATGTTACCACTCAAGCGTTAGGAAAATTTGAGCATCAATTAGCAGCTGATGATACCAGTAATAATCAGGAGGAAGACGAGGTATTAGCTGCCTATGACCAATTACTACAGGATTGTTTAACTACTGCTATTCAAGACGTTATACAAAACCGCGTTGCTTATCTAAGTCGTCAACACAAGCCAAGACATCAGCAATTTTTAGAAGCACTGGATTTATTTCACTGTAAGCATGTTACTATGACTAAGATTGCTGCCCAAATCGGCTTAACTGCTCAATATCAAGTCAGTCGCTTGCTAGACCTTAAAGCATTTCGGGCTGATATTGCTAGACGCACTTCCATAAGATTACATCACCAACTCGTGGAGTTAGGCCAAGCCTACGCTTCTGCACAAGATGTCAAGGAATTAGACAAACGAATTAGTCAGTTTGTGGAAGAAGAAATTAACCAGATTATGACTGCAGCTATGAAAGAAACCTTTGTTAAAAACCAATACAAACTCTCTAGTAATTTTTCTCGCACCTTATGTGAATTATTAAAAAAGGGAATCGGTAGTAGGGAATCGGGAATCGGGAATCGGGAGTCGGGAGAAGAAAAAGGGAGCAGGGAGTAGGGAGTAGGGTGTGGGGTGTGGGGTGTGGGGAGTGGGGATTAGGGAGTAGGGAGTAGGCAGTAGGGAGTAGGGAGTAGGGAGAAGAAAGTTAAATGGACGTTATAAGTATGATCAACCCGATCGGATTTATAGC
>NZ_JAAHIG010000441.1:0-6776 GCF_010692305.1 Moorena sp. SIO4G3
ATCGTATTTGGGATTATTATCGTCTTTGTCATGTGTGTATCGGAAGAATTGTTGACCGGAAAATAGATAGGTATGAATTGCGCTTTGCTTTTGAGTCTCAGGTTTACCGGTGATGGAATTTTTAACTTCCTCCTCCCATTCAGAATACAGTCGCACCGCTGCATCAATCTTGCCGGTTTCTAAAATAGTATTTTTGATGTTGCCCCAGAATTTGTTAGTTGTTCTGGGATAGCCGTTGTCCAAATGACAAAACTCTTTGTCGGAAAAACGAACATACTCTTGGCCTTTAAAGAAATAAGTTTTTCCGTCTTTGCCAGTAAAGGCGGCATCTAGTGTATCAAAGGTAATATCATCCCACTTATCTTTGATATTTTGGGGTTCTGACCACCAACGGTGCATATCACCAGAGTGGATAAATTGGTTGCCGGAAAATAGATAGTGGTTACCATTGTAATCGGTGAAAACCGCGTCAACGGCTGCAAAACCGGCATCAATTAAGTTCTGAGGCAGATTCCACCAGTTATTTTCCACAGCTCTTGGATAATCTTTATCTGCCTCTTTGTAGTCATTGGTTGAATAGCGAATATAGCTATTTGAAGTAGAATTATCGAATAAATACGTCTTTCCATCCAAGACGAAGGCCGCATTAACTTGTTCTAATCCCCCCCAGTCTGGTTTGATCGATTTCGGATACCCTGCATCCACTTCGGAATAGTCATCGCTGGAATAACGGAAATACTGATTGCCACTGAAGAGATAGGTTTTGCCATCAAGACCAACAAAGGCGGCATCGACTTTACCATTGGTTATGGGGTTTAAGGTTTTACCCCATTTCTCCTTAATCTCTACGGGGCCGTTACGATTACCGGCTGAGTCAACGGTTATATATTTTTTGTCTTTAAATAGGTAAAGTACTTGATTGTTATCTTTAAAAGCCGCATCAATATCTTGGTGGAACTCAGCAGGAAGATTGTTAAAGTGTTCTTTAATGAGTTTAGGGAACCCTTCTGAGGGCATCACCCCATCATTTTCCAGGCAATCCTTAAAACTAAATATCTGATCGCCGCAGAAGATCATGATCTGACTACCATCGATATAGGCCGCATCCACTTTGCCGGTGGTTTTCAGATTATTTTGCGTCCGCCCCCACTTCGCCATAATACTCTGGGCTTTAGTCAGGTCCTCTGAGCTGACAAATTGATCGTTTTTGAATAAGTAGGTCTTACCATCATGTCCGACAAAGGCAGCATCTATGGATTCTTGAAATAGTTTTGGTAGTTGTTCGTTGCCTGGCTCATTCTTCCAATGTTTGGCAATAGTTTTAGGATAGCCTTCGTCGATATAGTCGCTGCCATTTGATTGGCGAACATATTCTTCCCCTGAAAAGAGATAGGTGTATCCACTACTATCGGTATAAGCGGCATCGATTTTATCAAGGTTCTGGAAGTTATTATGGAGCTTACCCCATTTTCTTTCTTTTAGTTCCCAAACTTTACTATCTTTGGCTTGCTGATAGTATTTTCCCCCTGCGATAATTACGTTGCGCTCTTTATTGTCCACAAATGCCGCATCAATGGTTTTACCGGCAAAGTGAACTGAAAGTTCTTTAAGTTCCTTTCCGTCTTCTTCTTCTAATTCATAGGTGATGCCATCATAAATCCAATAGCGGTCACCTTTGAACACGTAGGTCTTGCCATCGGTGCTCTCCAGGAGGGCATCAAATGTGGTGATGGCTGTAGGTTTTTGGGGAAGTTCCAGCTTTTCAGGAAACTTCTCCACTAAACTTTGATCATGAAAGACCAGCTCAATATCTTCTTTAGTCAGTTTGAGTTTATTGGCCAGCAAGGCAAACTGTTGAGTTCTGCCATAGGCAGTATTGAACCGTTGTTCTTTGGGCAGTTTGGTAATATTGCCCAGAAGATCTTCAGCCTTTAATAAGGGTAACAACCATTCAGATGCAATATGATCACTGCCTTTAAACATCTCAGCAGAGATCACTCGCATACTATCCACATTAAGGTTAAACGTCTGCTTTAACTGTTTATAGATAAAGGTTTCTTGTGTTTCAGCTAGGGTTTTAACCAGGCCAACTACCTGATTAACCATCGCCGATTGCTCTTTAGCAATGGCATGCAATAAAAAGAACACATCTTTATTGTAATCTTCAAATCCTTCTAGGGATATGGCCAGGGCATTGTCGATATTTAGGAAATAGTCCAGCTTATCCTCTGGGATTTTCCGGTCATCGGTGATGTGCTCTAAACTGATCAGCAGGTCAAATAATGCCTCTTTTTCGCTGCTACTGAAGCCCTGCTGATCTAGTGGATAGTCCACTAACTGGTGTTTGTCTGATATCAGTACGATGTTGCGCAAAGTATTAAACACAACCCGGTTATCAGTGGGCTCGAATGACCACCAAATATCGAAGTTTTGGGAATTTTCTTCTTCTCTGAAAAATGCTTTATGTTTTTCGGCTATTTTACCCTCTTCTAGAAAGTGATAGTCTACCGCCTGGAAACACCATCTGGCCAAAATATTTTCGCCAACTTCAAGAAAATCCTCTCGGCTAAACTGAAGATAACTAGACAGATTTTTTTCAATATGTTGCTTTAAGGCTGATAAGATGGCTGTTCTATGGGGATAGAATTGCAACGCCAGGGAAAAATCTTTGAGTGGGAGCTGAGTTAGTTTCAGGTTATCGACAAAATGTCCATCTTCATCGATATAGTCGTTAAACTTGAGATTTTCAATCAAATCATCCACTTCGAGTTCGGTTAGTGGTAACTCAGAAAAGATACCTTTGTTAACCGCAATCTTGTGTAGTTTTATCTCCTGACTACGCTTAGACAGAATCTCGAATACGTCTTTTGACTGGGTACCGATATTGGCATTAACTTCAAAATTATCTTCATTATCAGAATCCTCGAAGAATGACTTTTCAACTAGGGCACCTTGATCATCGATATAACCGTTAAAAATTAGATTATGGTATAGCTCTCTAGATTCAAATTCTTCTAACCCCAAGGGTTTGAGATCGGAAGGATAAATGGAAACATCATGATGGTCTTGATGTAGCTGGCTAATTTGATTGAACAGCTCAGACCGAATCGGGGTAAACTCTGTATCAATGTGGAATTCAGTCACATCGCTAGTGAGTTGGTCTTGAATCAGCCTGCCTTGAGTATCCAAGTAACCTTTATGAATCAAATTGTCATAGATTTTATCGGCTATTTTTTCCCCAATCCCCAAGCCCAAGAAATCTTTCTGTGTAATGGTGTCAATTTTATTAACAGCGTCGAAGGCCGCTTTTTTGACAAGATTAGCATCAAAGTCAATCAGCCTAGGCTCTTTTTTCGTCAGATGATATTCGCGGACGCTTAAGGTTTCGTAAACCAGCCTTGATGTCCGGTTGTCCAGCCCAGCTTCTTTTAGTAAAGACTCTTTAAAATGCAAGGCTTTAAAAGCTTGATGCCAACTATTGAATAACGCTAGTTTTTCTTGGTCGTCAATCTCCTTTTGGGTTTTGACTTTCTTAACCGGCATGGTGTCATCAATTTTTTTCAAGTCGATTTTATCGACATAATCACCACTGGTAATTTTTAACAAGTCATGGGCAGAAAAGTCATTCTTTTGCATCCATTGGGTCAATCCATAAACGACTTGAATCAACCACATGGAGTTTTCTACATTATCGTTTTCTACATTATCGTTTTCTACATTATCGTTTTCTACATTATCCTGGGAGATTATTTTATAACAATCCCGCTCCTTGATCTTAAAGTCTATTAAAACGTTGCAATTTTTAAATTGACGAACAGCGGGGTCTTTTTCTAGGATATCGAAAATAATAAATAGCTCTTCTAGGGAAATCTCACAGATATGGGCTAGCTTACTCACACGGTATAAAGTCGTAAGCATTGACCTTTCTTCATTCGCAGTGATCCAAAGCTGATCGTTATCCCAGTGGCTACGAAACTTTTTAATTAAGTAGGTCAGTTGCTTGGTAGGTAAATCCAAAGAGTGAGCAATCCTTTTTCGATAACCATCATTGGATGAGTCGAGAAGATCTAGTGTGACTTCAATCCTGGAAAGTCCTAGGTCAGAAAATTGTTGAGGAATATTGGCGTGATTCCAGATATAGTGTTTATCGGCGATGGCACAGGGGTTATTGTAAACGCGGTTAAACAGGTCAATGGGCATCTCCTCATTACCTTGCCCGAGGATATTCATCTGAGCAAACAAGGCACAAACCTCATCAACTTCCAGTTCCAGCTTAGCCTTTAGCCAGTGAACAACTGCGATACGGGTAAGCGTTTTTGCGTTTAACTGATTGTTACAGCAGGTACGTAGGATGATATCCAGCTCGGTAAACGTGAACCCGGTTTTCTTAGCGAGACGGATGAAGCGGTTGGCACGGTCTAACCAGAACTCAATCTTTTGTTTATCCTGTGATATAGAGTCTTGAATTTTCCACCCAATGGCTTGTTCATCCTCAGTTAGATTAGCAGCACCTATTTGAGAGCTATTACAGAAGAAATTAGCGTCCTGAAGTTTTTCACTATTTTTATTAAGATTTTGAAATAAAAGTTCTCGAAGTTCTAGTTCACTGATCTTTGTCGCTTTTATAAATTTATCTACACTTACAAGATGATTTTCGATTACCTTGTTACCTTGAGCATCCTTAGACTCTACCTTTAGGTGTGATAAATCAGCAACGCCATAACACTGTGCGAGATCATTGCCCGTTCGAGGGGTTTCGATCAGACTCGCCCACTCTTGTTCTAAGATCCCTAAATAGGCTTTTGCCAACAGCTCTTGCTTTGGCATCTCATCAAGCAATCTATAAAGTTCCTCTGCTTTTACACCGAGATGCTGAAGATAGACCTTGACTGTTGCGTAGTCAATATCTTGGGGCAGGTTAAAGGGATAAACTGCTTTACGGATCTGTTCAAATGCCTCACCATTTCCATCGTTCTTGATTTTAGACGCTAGGATCTCATTGACTCGATCCAGGTAAGGTAGCATCTCAAACGTATTTTTAGCATCCAGCAGTATTTCCTTGATATCACTGCGACGCTCGTCAAACTGGTGTTGAGAAAACTCATCTGTCCGCCTCCCTGGAGACTCCCGTTATACCCGCAGGGTTAACGGTGAGAGGAAAGGGAGGACAGGGTTTAGTTCGTATAGGCATAACCGTCTTTCCTGTGAATGAATTGACAATACTTGTGACTAATTCCTTGAACCAAGCCTGATTTAGTTGAGATATTGAAAGAACCTGATTTTCTGGTTGCGACCCGTCCCACATAGGTACCAATTTTTTTACCTTTAGTTACCACAGCACGAATAATATCTCCTGTTTGGAAACCTTTATGGAATTTTAGTCTGGAACAATAACGAATGGGAAACCCATATTTATTGGTTCTACAAAGCTGGCGAGTACCATGTCCCTTTGCTGTTATCAATAATGGATTATTTACCTCAATAATCAATGTTTCAACTTTTCCAACATTTGCTGCATCTAGCCAATGGGTTTTAGGAAGATTTTGACGGCATCTGTTGAATTTAGTTAATCCACCGCTACCCACTTCAACAGGCAATGTTATTGATTTGAGATCGTGATATAACTTCCAACGAGTTATGTTTACGGAAGCTGCATCAGATAGTGGACGTTTAGCTTGACTTAGTATACGTTTTGAGAGGTCAGGTTTCTTAGCTAAAAAAAGCTCAATATCTTGATTAGATTTTGCTTGGTTACAGGAATGACAGGCAAGGGTTAAATTAGAAATTCGATTAGAGCCACCCTTAGATTTAGGCTTAATATGCTCAACTTCTAATCTAGTATCTTTTGCCCCACAATAAGCACACTTACGATTCCATTTTTCAAGTAAATATTCTCTAATTTCATAGCCGTGAAGTGTCCCCTGTTGATATTCAATACCGGATAGTTCAGGATTCTGCAACTTCTGAGTATCGAACCGAACCAATTCTTGAGATATACCGGTGATAGGGCAGAATCGGATTATTTTTTTTACCCAAGTTAAACTATTTTCAATCCTAGATACCAGACTAGGGGCTAACCAACCCTTTGCTCTGGTTCTGTTAAGGAACCTAGGCTTGCGGTATCGAGTTTTTCGGTTTCGACGAGAACGCCTTAACTGTCTACGAGAAGTTAAATTATCTCGGATTTGAAAACCCCTATGAGTAAGTTCAGCTCCCCATACAACTCGTTGTCTTTGGACGACGGCTAAACCAGTTGTTTTTGCACCAGGATCTATTTTTAATTGATGTTCGTGAGTTACTGGATTACTTATTTCCTCCACCAAAATAATAGTAAATGGATAACGACGATAAACCTTTGCTTTTCCTGTCGAAAGTAAAATTCTAGCTCTCGCAGGTCTACATGGATCTAAAGGTTGTAGGTTTTTGTTGAGTACAAAGACACGCATAATTGTGTTCTCTCCTATTACTAGGGTTAAGTTAGCCGAGTGCTTCGCACACGCTTCGCGAACGTCAAGGTTATTTCTCGGTACTCTCCCAATTGCACTGATTTAACTCAACTACATCTGTTTAACAATTGGGTTCTAGAGCTAGGAACTGGCTACGTATTCCTAGGTAGGAACATTAACACTTGGAAATAACGTAGTTCTCAGTTACGGTCGATGCCTGGTATTACCCAGGGCACCTCCGCTTCCGAACTGGGCGTGCGACTTTCACCGCACCCAGCTCTTAGGTATCCTCAACCAATAGGCTTGCCTTTCGGCTTGCTCCAATGAATC
>NZ_JAAHIG010000442.1:0-6748 GCF_010692305.1 Moorena sp. SIO4G3
TACTACTGTTCCTGAACCGATGTCGGTGCTAAGTCTGCTAGCAGTAGGAGCCTTTGGTGCGGGTGTGCTCTCTAAGCAAAAACTGTAATAGCAACGCTATAGTTAAACGCTATAGTTAAGTGTTGAGGATTCACGGTAACCAACCTATACTCTCCTATCCTGGTTAGGGTAGGTTGGTGATCCAAGCACTGAGATCCACTGCTAAGGTTTGACCCAAATTCAGTAGGGGGCTTGGGGAAACTGAAGTACTAAAAGAAGTGCTACAGGTACACATTTTACATAGCCAAGGATAGCTGCCATTGCTATCACTATCTTTACTATCTTTCTTTAAATCTTGGCTTTGGATCAGCTGAGGGAAAAATTGGTTATGGAAGTACTCCAAGTAAAGTTCTTGGCAACGATCTAAGGATAAGCTGAGATTGAGCTGATTGCCTAGATCAATCATTTTCTCTAGCCGTTGAATATCAACTTCCACTTCCTCTGGGTTGCTATCGTAAAGAATTTGCCAGAGCGTACGCAAAATTAACTTTTCTAAGGTTTGCTTGACTTCTATGCTATTCAACTGACAGTGGAGATGATTTGCTGCTGTTGCGATCGCTTCTAACTCTGCCAACCTACTCCATACCACCTGCTGATCACTGCTATCACTATCTAATGCCCTAATCACAGTAATACACTGATTGGATATAGCAATTTCTGCTGCTACTTGCAACTCCTTGGGAACAGATAACCCACCCTGATGGAAAGCGATCAAGGCTCTATAATTATCCCGATAAACCTCGGTATAGAGCTGATCCAAACGGGTCAAGGTTTCCTGGCTCAACAGCTGCATAATCCGGTGTCGTTCTTCAGCAAACAGATGCTGCCAATTAAAATGTTGCTGCCCAAACAGCTGATTCATTACCAAAATTGTGTGGGCTGCACTGCCTTGGTCTAGGGCATTAAATAATGTGTCCAACCGCTGGCGGTAGCCTCGACATTCAGCAAGGGGTTGAATACAGCAGTGGAAGTCCCAACCACCTAGGTATAGCAAGGCAAACACAAAATCACCACTTTCCCTAGTGATCTCAGAAGCCAATTGTAACTGTCCCACAGCTAGGGTTAATGCCCCGATTCGTTTTAGCTGGTAATATTGCTGATCGGCATAGTAACAGTAGATTTTGTCTTCTTGGGAATACTTCTTAAATAGGGAACTAATGGCATAGTCTGCTACTACTTGCTTCCAGCTAACGTGGGCTGACACCACTAGTTGCTGATAAATCTGGTCACCAGTTTTAAAGCATTCCACATTACTGGGTGCTAGAGCAAGGCGTTGGATAAATTCTTCTTCCAGTTGGACTTTAGCAACATCACCAGCTAACTCCATAGCACGGGCAGCATAGCGCAGAATCTGAACCCCTTCTGGACGGGAGATTTCCTCAAAAAACCAACCACAACTGGTATACATCAGCAGAGCATGACGCTGCATTTCCAGCAGTCGTAAGGCATCTACTTGTTCGGCGGTCGTCAGTAGGTGAGTACTATGACGGTCCAGAAAACTGTCCACATTAGCTGGGGAACGGTTCTGAATCACTTGGATATACTCATCCCGCGCTAGCCAAGGGTCATGGAAGAATTGGCTACCAGTCTCTTGATATACCTGAATCAATTCATCCCGTAACCAATCCAGGGCATTGCGCAGGGGACGACGCCACTTTTGGTGCCACTTCCCGTCACCACCACAGCCACAATCATCTTGCCAACGGTCAACCCCATGGGAGCAACTCCAGGCTGTTACTGGCTTCAGTACCACTTCCCAGGTGGGGGGATTAAAGCTAAGGTAGTGGGCAAAGTTGGTTACTGTCCAGTTGCGCTGGGGAAACTCATGGGTAAAAGCGTAGGCAATACACTTCTCAGTGCCTGTCTTGTGATGGCCAAAGGTTTCCCCATCCGTTGCCACAGCAATCAACTGGGCACTGCGATGATCCCCACGTACTGCTTGACCCAAACGCTTGGCGAAGTGTTCAGTACTGCTGAGTAAATCATTGAAGCCCATATCTCTGGAGATTGGGCCATCATAGAAAAAGATATCAATAAATTTGCCATTTTTGAGGAAGCAACGGTAAGGGCGAGTAGGGTCAATCTGAGCACCTCCCACTTCCTGCCATGGAGAATTACTATTGTGTTCACTGGTGTGTTCACTGGTGTGTTCAGTGGGAATTGGGCGGCAACGTTGAGCTTGGGAAGGGGCTAGGATAATAAACCGAATATCTTCTGCTACCAGTGCTTCCAAGGTGGGATAGTCTACTGCCGTTTCCGCCAGCCACATCCCTTCGGGTTCACGACCAAAGCGGGAACGGAAGTCCGCTTTTCCCCAACGGATTTGGGTGTATTTGTCCCGTTCATTAGCTAGGGGCAGGATGATGTGGTTATAAACTTGAGCGATCGCATTCCCATGACCATTTAAGCGTACGCAACTCTTCTTGTCCGCTTCCAGAATCCGCTGATACACTTCGAGATCGTAATCTTCCAGCCATGACATTAAGGTTGGACCAATATTGAAGCTCAAATAGTCATAGTTGTTGACAATATCTATCACTTCCTCTTGGTCATTTAATACCCTAGCAAAGGCATTGGGGCGGTAGCACTCATAGTAAATCCGTTCGTTCCAGTCATGAAACGGAGCAGCAGTAGGCTGACGCTCAATGGTATCTAGATCAGGGTTTTCGCGAGGCGGTTGGTAGAAATGACCGTGGATAGTAATATAGACACCTGTGGTGGTATCTAGGGAATCGTTGTTGAGCGTCGAGTAGTGCTTGATCTTGGCAGTGGACTTAGCAGTGGACTTTATTTCCTCAGCTTGTAAAACTAGCAGTTCAGCTACTGAAGTCATGGGAATATGCATTCAAAAAAACAGCAAGACAGCTAACCCAACCCCAGAACGTCATGTTTGGGGCCGGGCAGCGAATACCCTTAAGCAAACTCATACTGGTTTGGCAGTAACGAACAAAAGTAGCGGATAGTTAGGACAAACGTTAAATGCTTAACACAATGATTAATTCAACCGCAAGGTTTAATTCAAGTAACTCTAATCAGTTTATGGAAATTTCGGTAATCTTATCAATCTTAAGCAGATCATAGCAAATTTCTATGGTTAAAAAATATACCCTAGGACTGATGCGCTTGAGAAATCGTTAAGCATCGAAAAGCTTTATTGAGCACACCAGCTACAGCATCATAAGGTACTTGACTATCTAATTTGTCTATCTAAGTTGATCAGCTAACACGCATCTAAATTTAATCTGGTCATGTTATCAAAGAAACCGTCAAACCATCCCCCCACCTCCCTATCTCCCCATCAGTCTCAACCCAAAAATTAAGTGCGTGACAGCTTAGGGGTGTGACAGCTTAGGGAGACGGGGGAATCGGAAGAGGGATTTACCAAGCCCCTTTCGATACTGTCCTAGTCCCCCAAACTAACTAGAATAGTAATTCTTTTGAGGTACAGAAACCTAAATGCTCACCAAAAACCAAATTTTGTCAATTTTGCTACTGTTTATTCCCATTTCAGTAGCCGCTGAATTTCTAGAGTGGAACTCGGCGGTTATCTTCATTACCTCTTGCTTGGCAATTATCCCTTTAGCAGGATGGATGGGAACAGCAACAGAAGAAATCGCTGTGGTGCTCGGTCCAAACCTAGGAGGGTTATTAAATGCCACCTTTGGCAACGCTACAGAATTAATCATTGCCCTAATTGCCCTGAATGCTGGGTTAGTAGAGGTGGTTAAAGCCACCATCACTGGCTCCATCATCGGTAACCTACTCCTAGTGATGGGATTTGCCATGTTGCTGGGTGGATTGCGTTACAAAGAACAGGAGTTTCAGCCCATTGTGGCGCGGGTGAATGCCTCTTCAATGAACCTAGCAGTGATTGCCATGTTGCTACCGACAGCAATGGATACCACATCCATTGGTATTCCTGAATCTACATTACAACAGCTTTCGGTGGCAGTTGCCCTGGTTTTAATTCTGGTTTATGGGCTAAGTCTGTTATTTTCCATGAAAACCCACACCTATCTGTTTGATGTGGGAATGGCGGAAATAGAGTTAGAAGAAACAGAGCAGGGTGAAATGGCCAGTTCCGAATCTAAACATCTGCCTAATATCTGGTTGTGGGTAGGAGTCTTGGTAGTGGTTACCCTGCTGGTCGCACTAGAATCAGAACTTTTGGTGGATAGCTTGGAATCTGCCACATCACAGTTAGGACTAACAGCGCTGTTTACCGGAGTAATTTTACTGCCCGTAATTGGTAATGCAGCAGAACACGCCACTGCGGTAACTGTCGCAATGAAGAATAAGATGGATCTCTCAGTTTCCGTAGCCGTGGGGTCTAGTCTGCAAATTGCCCTATTTGTTGCCCCAGTGTTAGTGCTAGCTGGGTGGTTTATGGGTCAGCCCATGGATTTGGATTTTAATCCCTTTGAATTGGTAGCAGTAGCCGTAGCTGTGTTGATTACTAATTCGATTAGTTCTGATGGTAAGTCCAACTGGCTCGAAGGAGTGTTGCTATTAGCAGCTTATGTCGTATTAGGACTAGCGTTTTACTTCCATCCAGTGGTTGAAGGATTGGGATGAGTTAACGCGTAGTGTGTAGAGTTTGATGCATGAAGGTGATGATGAACAAAGCGATGCTCGCCCGGTCGTGGCTACGGGAAAGCAAATTTCAAGTTAATAAACTGTTATCATCCCTGTCATCCCAAAAAAATCTGGCTATAGTAAAGCTAGAGGGGTCAAATGTCAATGATAAATCGGTTTGATTCGTAAGACAAATTGATTGGTAAGAAAAATCATCATCTAACCCACCCCTTCCCCCTTTAGCCTTTCCCCTTTGCCCTTTATCCACCCATCTAGCTTGAGATTAACCGAGCAAGCTGATGGGATGGATGAGCCACTGAGGACATTAAGCCGAGATGCTGGAAGCCGAACAGATATTACATGAGCGCTATCAACTCAAGGAACAACTGGGACATAATGCTGGACGACAAACTTGGCTAGCTGAAGATATAGGAGTGTCACCTCCAGAATTGGTAGTTGTTAAACTGCTGGCATTTGGTGGTGACGTTAATTGGGACGATTTAAAACTCTTTGAGCGAGAAGCACAGGTGCTTAAACAGCTCAATCATCCCCGGATTCCCAAGTATCTTGATTATTTTAACATTGATGACCGAGTACTCTGGTTTGGCTTGGTACACAACTATATTCCTGGCTCCTCCCTCAAGGAAAAACTAAATCAAGGTAAACGATTTACAGAAGGGGAAGTGCGCCAAATCGCTGTGGATGTGCTGAAAATTCTTGAATTTCTCCATCAGCTCAATCCAGCTGTACTGCACCGAGATATTAAGCCTAGCAATCTAATTTTAGGGGATGATGGGCAGATTTATGTCGTCGATTTCGGGTCAGTGCAGGATCGGGCGTCCCAAGAAGGCGCTACATTTACGGTAGTGGGAACCTATGGTTACGCCCCCATGGAACAGTTTGGTGGTAGGGCAGTACCAGCATCGGATTTGTATGGCTTAGGGGCGACTTTGATTCATTTGCTCACCGGGACTGCACCTGCTGACTTGCCCCAGCGCAATTTGCGCATTTACTTTAAAGACCAAGTCAACCTCAGTGCTAACCTGATTAGCTGGATTCAGAAGCTGACCGAACCGGCTCCAGAGCAACGCTTCAAAAGTGCGTCTGAAGCAATTCTAGCCCTAGAGTTGGGCATGACACTCAATACTCCCTACAGTAGCCAGCTGATCAGACCCACCCCAGTCGCCTTTGTGAATAATTCAGGTCAAGGGGGTGTATTGGATGATCGAGTACCCGTACCAGATGAAATCAAAGGCTGGAACTGGGGGGCTTTTTTGATACCTTGGTTTTGGTCTATGACGAATAATGTTTGGATTGGGCTGATAGCGTTTGTGCCTCAAGTTGGTTGGTTTATGGCGATCGCGCTCGGTGCCAAGGGCAATGAATGGGCTTGGAAAAGTCGTCGCTGGCGGAGTATCGAACACTTCAAAGCTCACCAAAGAGGCTGGGCAATCGCGGGCATTGTCTTTCTTTTTGGCTTACCATTGAGCGTGATGTGTTTGATACTTGTCTTGGCCTTTATCTCTGATTTTTAATACGGAAAGGATATAGCTTGCTGCTTCACCCTGGGCAAACTTCAACTAAAACATGCCAAGACTTCTAACAGAAATATCCCACTAGAATTGTCAAGAAACAGCAGTATTTATCGCCGTATGTATCAATGACAATAACGGACCATTCTGCTCTGTGCCACTAACCGCTAATTCGCTATGACACAAGTAAACCCGCTGTGTAACTCTACCTAATAAATCTCGCAAAATTCGCTCTAATCGTTGTTGATCAGCTTGGACTTTATCTTCCTCTGTCCAAGGACGTCCAGACCATTCCTTTAGAAAAAGATGAGCTCCGAAAAGGGTAGCTGCACCACCACTGAGCCAGAGGGAAGAACCTGCATCTAACCAAAAGTGCCAACGGTGGCAGCGGCGAGCGGCACGGTATTGGAAAATAGTAGCAAGGGTGACGGCATTGGTAGCTGTGGGTAGGCGGCGGACGGGATAGGGATTAGCAGTAACGGTGCCACGACGTAGCATCAGAATGAATTGGGCGATAGTTTGGGTGGAACGCTGACGGTTAGATGGTTGTTGGTTCGTTTGGCTCGAATCATTCACCTTCAACTCTTTTCCCAGGCGTCCAA
>NZ_JAAHIG010000443.1:0-6727 GCF_010692305.1 Moorena sp. SIO4G3
CAAATCAAGGAAAAAGAGTGGCAGAGATAAGTGAGTTCTTTTGGAATTGGTTGCGCCGTGTACTTGGAGACTTGTTCGCACGGTGCTTTGGGGACGAAGCGGGAGCAATCCCGCTGACTTACCCGATAAAGTGATATCACGGCTGGGATCGTCAGGAAAATTAGTATTCGTAATCCGCAGTTGCAAGTTACTTGATTCATCGTTAGTATTGAGAACCTTGTTGCAGTTTACAAAACCGACAAAGAGAGGGATATTAGATTTTCCAGTTGCTTGTACCATTTCTAGTTCTAATGTAGTAGATAAATAATATGGACTGCTTGGGGGAGGAAGAGGACCTGCAATTATATTGAGATTCATCATTTCAATTACTCCCTCTTCCACTTGCCAACTAATGGTGACATCAGTTGTGGCGGTGCTGGCTGCTTTTGTCGTTACCGATGCTCGGCTTGTGACATCAGTCGTTTTATTTGTCAATGTTTGAGCCGCGACACCAGTTAAAATAATGTCTATACCCTGATTAGGTGGGAGGATAATAGCTTCATCACCTTTCCAAAGCAGATAAAGACTATCAGAAATAGCACCGCTTTCATAAGTAATTGACCAATTCTCATTCTCAATACTAATACTTTGTGGATCAACTAAGATCCCCGGATTAAAAGCCCATTTAAAGTGATAATCGGTTGAATTCGCTTCGGTTACTCCCTCAATGGGATAGATAGAGATAGTTTTATCTGTGAGGTCATTGGCGATATTGATATAAAGGGGCGGAACAGTGTCAGATGTACCCAAGAGTAAAACGTTACATAGTTCTCCTTCTTCTTCATCTTCATAGCACCAACGAAACCTAAAAGGCATTTCTTGGCTGTCGTCTGCCATTTGAGTTTGCTCCTATTGAAAACAATTTTTGTGGAACAGGCTTCCAGCCTGTGTGTTTTTTCTTGATGTGATTGTGATTGTGATTGTGATTGTGGAACAGGCTTCTAGCCTGTGTGTTTTCTTGATGTAATTGTGATTGTGATTGTGATTGTGATTGTGGAACAGGCTTCTAGCCTATTTTTATTTTAACAGGCTAGGGCGTGTTTTCTTGCCTCGGAGATCCCCCATTATCCCCCTTAAAAAAGGGCGTTGCTGAATCAAGGAATGAATGCTCGATCATCTGGTTTTGTTCAAGCCCCCTAAATCCCCCAACTTTGCGGTGCGACCCAAGGGCGATTTACTCGCCCATTGGAAAGCGCACCGAGAGGGACTTTGAGAGTTTTGTTCCCCCCATAATTGGGGGGCTAGGGGGGCGAAACCATACCCAGAATCAGCAAAGCCTAAAAAAGGGGGACTTTGAGTATGGCTCCCCCCTTTTTTAAGGGGGGCTGGGGGGGATCTAAATCTTGCGTAAAACTTTAAAAACACGCCCTATAATGCTATTTCACGGGATATTTGATGGAATTTTATTTAACCAGAGGGGCAAAAACAAAACCATCCGCGATCGCCTCAGTGTCTTCAATATCCACTTCAGTTAAATCATATCCTAAAGATTGCAAAATGCTATCCCTTTGAGAATTATTGCCTAACGTTTCCTCAATACATTCAAGTTTTTCCTCATCTGTATTATAAGCTGAATTCGGCACAAATGGATCTAACGTTTCCCAAATATAGCGGTCGTCAACCCGTACAGTATCATAGAGTAAATGTTCCACACCAATATCATGGGTTTTGCCTGGTTTAGGAGGCTCTGCTGGCGTAATCCGGAAACCATAGAAAACGTTTTCAATGAATTGCTCTCCATTCACTTCTGGGGGTTTGATGCGACCGCCGGACATATGGGGTATTCCCCAAGTCGCTGTGGAGGCGAGTTTAGGAATGGCTTCAAATGTAAATTTGTCCTCCACATTTTCCTCATTATCCCCTGCTAGGTCTTTAACAATAGTGACTTTATGAGTCGTTTTTAACGCTTCACTCTTAATCCCCATAGAATTAATCCCAAATGCGGTATTAGTCTCGAAAGATTTTTGCTTACCCCCTGCAAAAACCTGTTTTGAGGGAACTAAGCTATCGGTTGACATTTCAAAAGATTTCGGATTAATCACCCAAACTTCTTTTTCCGCTGCTCCTTCCCCTACCACAATTTGTTTAAGCAAACCATCAATCGCAGTAATACTGCAAACATCCTTTGGCTCCGGTAAAAATGTCTCCTCAAATGTTTCCCAGTCAATCGGGTCAGGATAAATCGAACTTTGATCGCCAATTTTAATCGTGATAGGAACGATTAGAATTCTGATCTTAAACTTACAACCAAAATTAGGACCCCAAAAATGAATGCCGATGCCTAAACCTACACTAATATTTCCGATTCCTGCACAAACATGGGTATGGAGGTCAACATCATAATGATACGGTGCCCAACCCAGCAAAAAATCAGCCCCCGCATCAAAACTAGCCCACACTGAACCCGCTTTATAGGCAATCGCAAATAACCCCCCTGCCATGATGCCATGACCGCAGAGAGCATAATAAATTTGAGCCGTCGTAAAAGCATTATTGTCGATTTGCCAAGTCATGCCAATGTGTGGCACATCAGGATAGTGAGAAGGACGTTGGAATCGGGGATGGTAGCCGCCTTGGGTAAAGATAAAATCACCCATACGCTCTCCAGCGAACCATAAACCATAAGCAAAGCCCCCGGTTAAAACGCAATTGCGACTAAAGATATAAGAATTGGGAGTCAGTTGTCCACGAACCATCAATTCTCCATCCATAGGGGCAAAGCGTGCTTCTAGAGCTACCTCTGCTTGAGCAATGGGCTCATGGCGACCCAGAGTGGTCGGAAGTTGTAACAGTCCAATACCGATTAAACACAGTTCAAAATCGCTCTGACTAACGGCAAAGGTCACTAAACCAAAGCAATCAATAATTTTGAAACAGGTAAAGTCAAGACCCACAGCACCCCAACCCGCGCCGATTAGAGGGGGTATATATTTGTCTAAAGCCTCTAATTGTTCGGTCACGATCGTGTCAGTTTTACTGGGATCGATGGGAGCGGGTCCCTCCATTGCTTGAGACACAAACGGAAATTCTTGTATGTCTTCCAGAGGAGGCACAATTAAATCATAGTTGTAGCCTAATCCTCCGGAAATACCCGTCACGAAGAAGAAAGGCGGTCCACCAATGGGGAAATCACCCGCTAAGTAGATAAATAGAGCAAACTTTCCACTATCGGTATAATCGGCAAAACCGCCAATAGCAGAGAGAGATAAGGCAGATTTACTGCCTTTCCCACTGGTAAATCCGACCGTAGCCGTGCCTAAATATTCATTATAATTATCCCCTTCTTTAGCTAGGAATGCCCCTGAAATTTCTAAGCCTCGACAAATGACCTGTAAGCCAAAACCATCAAGATTAAACTCAGGGTCAAAGGTGGTTAAAGGAGAACTAATAGAAAGGGCATTCAGAGAGAGCAACAAGGAACAATCTTGAATGACAAATTGAGGGGTGAGGTGCATTTGTCCTTTTTTGTACACCAATCCCACTTTTTGAAAGCGAATGGGTCCAAAGGACTTCTGAATCTCTAACCAGACGCCATTGTCAGCTAGGGTAATGAGATCGTCTTCGTTGGAGGTTGGTGTGGTCGGTGTGGTCGTTGCAGAAGCAGCAACCAGGGAGGATTTTTCAGTTTGTGCTATTATCTTGGCACTGCGACCACCCCTACCGCTGCCACTGCTACTACTTTTACGTTTTAAGTTTAATAACCATACCTTTATGTAACCGATAATATCAAAATAAGCAATAATACTTGCGCCTCTATCCAATTCATTAATAGTGCTAGAGGGAGGTTTTATTTTTAACGGGGTACCGAGTTCTTCTAGCAAACTGTTGAGAATTTTTAGTTCTTTTTTGGTGTATTTTTGCAGTGACACTAAAAATTCAAAAGCAAACTGACTGGAGTACATGTCTTGAGGTAAGAAGTCTCCCACTAAAGGAATTCTACCAAACTCAATATTGGCATTAAAACCAATGCTAAACAGCATTTTCTTCCAAGTCAGTCCCAGAGAATTTGTGGTGGTATAAATACCAAAAATAACATTTTCTTGAAGATTAAATGCTTCTACAAGTTCTTCAGGGAATAAATCTGCTAAAGTAGGAGAAATCTCCCCAACTAAACTGGCTAAATTAACATTTCCTATATCTTGCTCTTCTTGAATATTTAACTGTCCAATCACTAATTTAACATCATCGCCCAATAAGTCTTTTTTGGTTTGATAATATAAATCAAAGATGAGATTAGTACCATCTGAAACAGGAATAGATAAAGAACCACCATATTCCCCAGTGTATTTGCCTACATTGTTCGTGTCATATGTCATATCAATTTTGAGGCTACCACTTAATTCTTTAGTGGCATTTCCCTCATCATCTTGATTGATATCAATGGTAACGCCTACAGTAAAATCATAATTACCTTTATTTTGGTCAATTTCTACAGTGGCTTCTGTCAGATGAAAGATATCAATAGTTGTTAAATTGACATCATCCTCTGATATGCCAAAGGCGTCGATGATTAAGTTAATAAAGTCCTCCATGGTTTGAAGACTTTCTACAATAGGGACAGTAATATCAGCCGGACTATTAATACCAGGAATGCTCATTTTTTAAACTCCCAATCACTTTTTTATTAATTAGTAAACCAGTTGACTTTGACTTTGTCTTGTGGCACAGGCTTCCAGCCTGTGATTTGTGTATGTGCTTATCTGTACTTGTCTGTATTTTTATCCCAAATGGGGACAGCCCAGAAGACTATCAAGGGCTATCCCACAAGGGTTAAGACTCTTCTGGGTCATCAATTCGACTCAGTTGTAACCAACCTTCAGAAGCCTCCTGGGATTGATCAAAAGTGGCTTTGAAGTTAACAGGTTTAATCTTTTGTTTCTCTGACCAGTTTTCCTGCTGTAAAGTCAACCAAGACCAACGACTACCCGGTTCTTCCGGTAAAGGAATCGCAATTTGATTCAAGTTGCCTAGTGCATCATTGCTGCGATCGCACAAAACAGGAGTAGAAAGGAAATTAACCTCCATCGCCTGTAAGGCATGGTTATAATTTTCCGCAGGTAAACGTAATTCCTGATTGGGTAAAACCCCACAAGTCCCATGAACGACCCCCCTGGGATCGATTAACATGGTCACCCCTTGAGGAGGTGCATCTACGGTTTGCTCAAAATACACTAACCCTTCTTCTTCAGTTTGAATCAGGGGATGATTGATCAGACGACTTTGAGGTGCATAAAATATATTGTCCTCATATTCATAATGCCCCTCATCATCTACAGGTTTTTCTCGCCAATATCCCACTAAACCATCATTGAGTTGTTGATAATCTCCTAAACGAATCGGGATTTTAACGGCTGTAAACCCATAAGTAGCTGGTGCTTGTGCTGTACTTTCAATTTTAACTGTCGGGTCGATGGCGGGTAAACCTTTAACTTCTAAACTAAACGTTGCCCTCACCACAGCAATCGGTCGCCCGACCAACAAGGCTAAAGTGCTATGTTCGGCAAAGCTTTCAGGATCGATGGTTGCTAAGGAATTATCCAATGTAGAAAGAAACTGTTGTTGAAATTCCTCCCTTTGTTCTAAAAGATAGTGAACCAGCTTCTGCAAATGATCATTAGACAAAAGAGGACGGTCACTAGTATCACGCTCGATAGTTACTTCTGGAGCATCACGCCACCTTCCATCTACATCAATTGTTCCCAAACTTAAACCTTGATGGTCATAAATGGCTAGGTTACTATCAAGATTATTAGGAATAATCCAACCACAAACAGGCGTTTTTGCTGGTGCTTTGGTCATTTCTACCTCTTGAAGGGCATCCGCTGCTAACCAGTGGAAATTGAGACGAGCAGGTTGGGCTAAACGAGGTGATAATAAAAATTTATTATTAGTACCAGTGTCAGGAGGATCCATACGGTAAGTGGTAACAACCTCAGTCGTTACAGAACCCGATTCTACCACTTCTTTGTGTTGTCCAAAACTATCCACTAACCACAGTCTGCCAATAGACATTGCCCCACTACGGATAGGATTGAAAATGTCTCCAGTGAGGAATTTGTATTGTAAACTATTACCCAAAGTCCAACGTACTTGCTCATGGAAGATTTTTGCTACTGCCTCGTTATCCTTAATCAGAGGATCATCTACTTCTAGTTGTAGGGTTGGTTGAGCTAGCAGGAGAGTATCATTTACACCACCTATACACTGAGCCATACATTGTAGATCTTCCATTTCCTGGTATGCCCATAAGGCTACAAAGATAGGGTCTTGAACTTGCTCTTCTTCAGGCTTATCTGCTACACCAGTTTCTGCATAGTACCAGTCCTTAACCTCCTCAAAATGCTCAGTCAAGTAATCTGACGTTTTTTCTTCTTCAGGAATGCTATTGGCAAAATAGTAGTTAGGAAGTAGTTCTTCGTTCAAATAATAGATGATTCGTTCCTTCAAGTCACTACCCACAGAAGGACTTAATAGACTAAAACCACTATAAGTATTGCCACTTTCAAGGAAACTGCTTTCCTTTCCTGGCTTGAGCTGTAAGTCTATGGCATTGGGTTCTAAACTATAGTTATCAAGAATTTGATTGGGGTGGTAATCTTGGACTTCACCGCTTACGCCATCACGACAAGGATAAAAGAGAACTGACCAGTGGAATCCTTTTGCTTTCCACTGGTCAGTTCTCTTTTAA
>NZ_JAAHIG010000444.1:0-6718 GCF_010692305.1 Moorena sp. SIO4G3
TATAAGAGTAGTGATGAGAGTATATTATTAATGACAATGAAGCGATTAACCGAAATATTTTATCACGGAATATTCCTCATAAAAAGGAAATATCTTTGCCATCCATGCTCTTTACTTGATATAGAAAAATACCTTATTCATTGATGTCATGAGTTTTGTTTAATGTCACTAGTATTCGGTTAAGTTTATCAAGTCTTTATAGTAGTAATTTTCTATTTCTGCTAAATAAGGCAATAGGCAATAGGGAGTAGGGAGTAGGGAGTAGGGAGTAGGGAATCGGGAATCGGAACCCACCCCTAACCCCTCCCAGGAGGGGAATCGGGAATCGGGAACGGAGAAGATTTAGGGTTGTGGAACGGGCATCTTGCCTGTTTCAGCTAAAAATTCTGTTTTGGTTATGCGATCGCTAATCCCCCAGCTAAAGCCCAACTGGGGATCCCCCCTAACCCCCCTTAACAAGGGGGGAACACTCACCACACTTACCACACTTACCACACTCCCTGCTCCCTGCTCCCTGCTCCCTGCTCCCTGCTCCCTGCTCCCTGCTCCCTACTCCCTACTCCCTCAAAAAAAGTTTGTTACAAAATCTTACAAATATGCTATAATATATTATTTTTTGTGGTAAACTAAAAGTGTGGAGAAAAAAATCCACGGGAAGAGCCAGCCTAAGAGTTTTCGCAGGCTGCAGGCTGGCTCTGGGTCACCTTTACAGGAGATAACTTAATTTTATGTCCCATAGACGCCTATACCCATGGGTCATGGTGAGGTTGTTACCACCGATGCCACCAGTGGTTTTCGCTCGGTTCGACAACCCTGCTGATGCCAAGGGCTATGTGCAGGCTCTGAAAGCCTTGATGCCTGGTGCCAAGTTTCTAATTTTTCTGGATCATGGAGTAATTCCTTAGCACAGGCATCTTGCCTGTGAGGTAGGGAATCGGGAATCGGGAATCGGGAATCGGGAGTAGTTGTGTAGAATAGGCTTCGATGCTGTGAGGAAAATATTGATCACAGGCAAGATGCCTGTTCTACCAAGAACCTAATTTCACCCACTGGGTCAAACAGGTGGGGATCCCCCCTAACCCCCCTTAACAAGGGGGGGACACTTCCCACACCTCCCATAAACTCCATGCTTCCCACACTCCCGATTCCCGATTCCCGACTCCCGACTCCTGATTCCCGATTCCCGATTCCCTGTGCTATATAATAATCTCTAGGATTGGTATAATTAAAACTAACCTTCAGGGAGCATCGTAGTGTCAAAGAGTTGCTGGACTTAGGGTCTAGCGCCAAAATCAGCATAATTATAGTTACAGCGTTTTTCATAACTATGGGGTACACAGGATTTTTACCAGATCCGCTGTTCCCTCTTCTGTGCTCTTTTTCCCCCTTATTCTCTTTTCCCCCCTTATTAAGGGGGGTTAGGGGGGATCCCTATTAGCTGACTAACTCCGTGGGAAACTACCACCATGCCCCATAGAGGCGATGCCAACCGCCCAAAGCTTTTCCCTACCGTTAAGACTGGTGTTACCCAGTGCCTATGTTATTTGTTAGCACTGCTAGTAGCGGTACTTTTGATTGTCAACGGGAGTCACGCTCAAGAAAAGAAACCTGATCTCGAATCCTGGCAACTCAAGGGGATTGTGGCAGCACTGGATGATACCGACCCGTTGGTATGGGCTGAAGCTTTGAAGAAATTGTATAGGTATAAATTGGATCAACTCAAGCACCCCGTTGAGATTCGTAAAGACACAATTGAGCAGATTGTAGGCTGGTTAGGGTATGAGAATCAGACCAAGTCAGTTCAGTCCAAAGTTCGTGCTAGTGCGGCATATGCTCTGGGAGAAATGGGGGCAGCAGCCTATAAGTATGCTCCTCAAATCGCTGAACTGTTAACTGACTCAGATAGTGATGTCCGTCGTAGTACGGCATACGCTTTGGGGAACATGGGAACAGCTGCCTCTGAGTACGCTCCCCAAATTGCCAAACTTTTAATCAACTCAGATACTGATGTCCGTCGTAGTGCGGCATATGCTCTGGGGAACATGGGAGCAGCTGCATCTGAGTTTGCTCCACAAATTGCCAAACTTTTAACCGACTCAGATTGGACTGTCCGTGATATTGCGGCAGAAGCTCTGGGGCAGATGGGAGTAGCTAAAGACTACGCTCCCCAAATCGTGAAACATTTAACCCACCCAGATTGGACTGTCCGTTATTATGGTGCGGCATCGGCCTCTTCTGAGGTAGCTCCCCAAATTGCCAAACTTTTAACCGACTCAGATCGTTATGTCCGTTCACGTGCCGCATCCGCTCTGGGTAACATGGGAGCAGCTGCCTCTGAGTACGCTCCCCAAATCGTTGAAAGTTTAACCGACTCACATAATAGTCTTCTTGATACTACTGTGCCAGAAGTTCTGGGTCAGATGGGAGCAGCTGCCTCTGAGTACGTTCCCCAAATTGCCAAACTTTTAACCGACTCAGATCGTTATGTCCGTTATAGTGCGGCAGAAGTTCTGGGTAAGATGGGAGCAGCCGCCTCTGAGTACGCTCCCCAAATCATTCCACTTTTAACTGACTCAGATTACCAGAACCCTAATAGGGCGGCAGAAGCTCTGGGTAAGATGGGAGCAGCCGCCTCTGAGTATGTTCCCCAAATCATTCCACTTTTAACCAACTCAGATGATCATGTCCGTGCTAATGCGGCATATGCTCTGGCGCTGATGGGAGCAGCACCATCTGAGATAGCTCCCCAAATCCTACAACTTTTAACCCACTCAGATGGGAAGGTCCGTTATAGTGCGGCAAAAGCTCTGGCGCTGATGGGAGCAGCACCATCTGAGATAGCTCCCCAAATTGCCAAACTTTTAACCAACTCAGATGATCATGTCCGTGCTAGTGCGTCATTGGCTTTGGGGAACATGGGAGCAGCGGCCTCTGAGTACGCTCCTCAAATTGCCAAACTTTTAACTGATCCAGATACCTTTGATAACTCCGTTCGTTATACTGCAGCACAAGCTCTGGAGCGGATGGCACCATTAGAGGTAAAAGACTTACTTTATGTATTGAATGAAGTTTATCGTTACCAGCGAGAAGCACCAAGCCTGCGTTTTCTAGCCTATTTCCTCAGTGGCGGGGACGAAAACTCACTGCTCTTAATCCAATGGTTGGGCTCACCTAAGCAATATCCCCATCAAAATAAAGATCAGACCATCAATCACCAAGAAGGGTTGGACGTTCTCAAGCTATTTGCCGACATCTGGGAAGATACCCAACCTCTGTCTAAACTGCGCAAAGACTTAGAAAGGCAGATTGCCATAGTTGTTGACAAGGTCAACTGGAAACAAACAGATATGGACCTGCTCAAGAAACACTACAAAAATCTTAAGTCTATAGACTCCCAACTTGCTGCCGCCGTCAATGCCAAAATTATCGCCTTAGAAGGAAAACACTGGTTTCTGATTGGGTTTAAGGTTTGGCTAGTCCATGTCAGTGGCTGGTTGTTGCTGATCATCATTTATCCTCGTTCTCCCCAAGTCCAAGGCCTAATCTGGGACTGGAAATTCCGCACCATTGTAGGCTTAGGCTATATCAGCATCGCTCTGACCTGGATTCCCTGGTTGCGCTACCGATTACTGGCTCCCTTCCGTCAGGTGCTAGTGGCCGATGCTAGTTTAGATAGCTTCGATCCCCAGGCTTACTTTCCGGAGTCTCACGTTAAGATTACACGAGCCACCCATACCGAACCGATTCAAACCGCCATTGGCCAACTCCAGTCTCCGGTCGTTCTGGTAGGGGAATCGGGACTGGGCAAGTCCATGTTTCTCCGGAATTTAGTTAAAACTTCGGGGCGGCTATCGGTGTACCTGCCTGCCAGCCAATGTGCCGGTGGTGTGGTGGAAGCCATTCAAGCTAAATTGCCTATCGCTGCCCATGACCCTAAATTCCTACAAAGCCTGATTAACTACAATACCCTAGATATCTGCATTGACGGACTCAATGAAGTCAGCCCTGACACCAGAGCTACTATTAATACCTTTGTGGAGCATCACGTCCAGGGGCATATTATCCTCACCACCCAACCCTTGGAATGGACACCCCCAGCTACAGCCAAAACCTACGTGCTGCAACCCCTGAAGCGCCAGCAAATCGCTGAGTTCCTCACCTCTCGCCAAGGGATTTTGCCTGAGGATGCCCCGGTATCCGGTGTGGCCTACGAGCAAGCCTGTGACGACTATCTGGCCAGCCAACTCCAGCAAACCCAATCCAAACAGGAGTTAGCGGCAGTACGTCGGTTTCTGTCCAATCCCATGGATTTGACCTTGGTGGCGCAACTGTTGGCCCAGGGCAAAGACCCGGATTTGCTCAACTTGCAACAGCAGCAGTATGAGATCATGGCAGAGGACTATCAACAGATTCACCTTTGTCCCTTTCCCCTGGCTGAATTTGCTGAAACGGTCTACCAGATGCGCCTCCATGATCAAATTACCATCCCAGAAGAGGGCTGCTTGGATGAGTTGCACTGTATGGAACGCTATAAAATGGTATTAACTCGTCAGCAGAAGGATGGCTTTGGTCGTACCTATCGAGAATGGAAGTTTCGTCACGATAAAATCCAGGAATACTTTATTGTCCAGACCTTCCTGAAAACCGAGAATCGAGAACGCCAGCACGAGCATCTGAGTGACCCCCGATTTCGTGGTGTCTACCTGCTGCTGGCCACCCTGTTGGAGGTTGAGCAAGCTTGGGTATTACGGGAAATCCTGATTCAATCTGCTGCCGAAACTAAAGACCATGTCGTCAGTGACCAGTTCATCCAGCGATTTAATTCTCGTCAAGAGCTCACCCAAACCACCAACAACCATGGCGTGCTTGCCCTTTACCAGAAGCATTACCAAGACCTAATCGAAATTGCTAGACTACAAGCCAGCCGACTTATCACTGTTGAAAATAACGCTATGAGTGAATCAACCTCAGACTCTAATCACTCCAACTATCAATCTAAATACGATCAACGTCAGTCTCAAAATAGCTTTAGTAACTTTCTCGATGCGACTAAAAGTGAGGTTAATCAAGAAATTGGTAGTGCAAATCAACACAATTATGCCCCCGATAAAAACCAAACCCTAAGCGAAGCCGCCGCTGAAATTCAAGGATTATTAAAACAGTTAGAACAAAGTAATCCTAATGCCACGGATTTACAAAAGACAGCGTTTGTGAATATTGCGATTCCAGCAAGTACTAAACAACGGTTGCTTAGTGCCTTAGAAAGTGGTGGAAAAGAAGCCCTTAGAGAATTATTAGATAATCCTTATGTGAATGTGGGCATGGCGATTGTGGAAGGATGGCAGAATCCTTAGTAGGGTGTGGGGTGTGGGGTGTGGGGTGTAGGGAACAGGCAAGAGGCAAGAGGCAAGAGGCAAGAGGCAAGAGTCCCCATCTCCCACACTCCCGACTCCCGATTCCCGATTCCCGATTCCCCACTCCCGATTAAAATCAGAAAATAACCTCTACCACCAAGTCGTCATAATCTAAGTCACCACCACCAAAGGTATCCTCGAAGCTAAACTGATTGTCCCCTAGTAGGCGGACGTGATCAAATTGATCAGGGTTAGCGCTCAAGAAACTAAAGTAAGCATTCAGACCGGAACCCTGCTGATTGGTTGGATTCTGAGTCAGAAACTCCTCAACAGTGCCATTAGCAATTAGGAACGGAGCTAACAATACCCCACCGGATAGCCCACTGGCTAAATCGACCTGGTTGGATACAGCAAGCTCTGCATAACCAGCATCACCGGGGTTGAGATTGCCAATTTTACCACTGGCATCATCAACCTGATAAAAGCCGAAGCTATTCTGAAACACAGCTTGACTACTAACCACAAACTCAGGTGTTACTGTTCCAGTCACATCGGTTAAATCCAGTAGCTCCACTTGCCCTTGAATCTGAGGACTCCCTATCCCTACAGTAGGAGTCAAAGCCGAAGCGTCTTGAACCGTTACTACTAAGTCATCAAAGTCTTGGTCATCAGCATCTTCAAAGTTTAATGTCAAGACTCCGTCAGTATTAGTCTGGGCTTGGATATGGTCTAAAGCATCGCTATTGAAGGAAGCATCACCGAAAAATACAGAAGCATTTTGTCCTGCTAGCACTGCCTCTCTGGTGCTATTTTGTACTAGATAAAATCCTAATTGATCGCCTACATCAAAATTGTTAATCAGACGAGTAGTTTGACCACTATCTTCAGGATTCAACAGCACAGAAAAAATAGTCTGAGCATTAGATAGAGCCGCTTCCACATAGCCTTCTTGACCAGGAGCAATACCATTAACTGTACCTTGGTCATCATCCGTTACAAACACCCCAATTTCATTGACATTAGTAGCTTTTCCACTAATAAAGGTGAATAGGAGTTGAGCGTTTCCAGTGCTGTCACCAGTGATAGTAAACGTATTGTTGGCGTTCTGAGTCAGAGTGGAAGGAACAAAGGTATTATTGGCGTTCTGAGTCAGAGTGGAAGGAAAAAAGGTAAAGATAGAGTTGACAGTAATATCAACAGTCGCTGTATCAAGGCCATCTTTGCCATCATATACCTGATAGATGAAGCTATCAGTCCCACTGAAACCTGGATTAGGAGTATAGGTAATAAAGTCATCATTGATATTATCCAAGGTACCGTTATTGTTAACCACAGCAGTACCATTAGAGGGAGCACTAACCACA
>NZ_JAAHIG010000445.1:0-6644 GCF_010692305.1 Moorena sp. SIO4G3
GTGGGGTTTTCACCCACATCCAAAGAACAGTTAGTTGGTTACTGGGGTGTCCGCCCTAGTATCCTTCCCCAACTCATACCCCTTTATTTGCTAAAGGCTCTTAGTTGGAACGAGTCGCACATTCTCCCTAAGCGTTTTGATCATAGATCTAGGTTTCGGTGTGCCCCACCGTACCTTTACTTTTTTTTTAGAAATAGATACTTTTTTATATCTAAATTTTTCATAGACGTTTAAGTCGTTAGACCAAATTACGCAATATGTATCTGTGACATATTTTTTACGTTGCCTACTTATTGTTAGATAGTATCTTTCTAGTTTTTAGTCTATTGTTTATATTTCTCTAGTAGCACACTTAGTTCAAACTATCAATACAAAGTTTCCAAAAAAGCCGTCCTATAAGGACGGGGCTTTAGACCCAAAATTTTTGGTAACGAAACCCAACATCATCGATATCGATCTCGGGCGTAAAACAGCATATAATTAAGTAATAGGCAACGATCTATGATCGCCGAGTCATAGCCATTACCCCGTTGACCGTAAGTTCGGGTAGAATGCCTAAGCTTGGCAGAATGTCTTCTCCTGAAAAGATTATGGGTAGGTCATCTCCCTGCCAGACCCAAATCTGCTGACGAGCGAAATCGATTAACCAGGCTAATTGTGTTCCGTTGCTGAGGCAATGGAGAATCTTGTTTTGCAAGTTTAAAGTACTTTGGTCAGGGGAACGAATTTCAATCAGCCAATCTGGTGCTCCATCAACGGGTCCGTCGTGATCAGGAAGATGATCGTAACCAACGATAGCAATATCTGGCACTGGCGAGTAGGGAGGTATGATGCAGCGTAGCTCCTGCACAGCTTCACATCGTTCGCGTAGCGGCTCCATTCGCGTAGCGTGGCCCAAAGGCCAAGGAGCATCGGTACGATCATTAATGTAATTAACCAGATTGCGTTGTAGGCGCGAGTGAAAGAGGGTTGGCATTGGTTTTTGGACTGCTCGCCCATCAATTAATTCCCATGCCGGAGAAGCCTCAATATTGGGTTGAGTGAGGAATTCTGCGAGGGGAATCCTTGGGATTGACTGGGTCATAGCTGCTTCCAACATTTCACTGGTTCAGTTTATACCAACCACAGTACAGGCCAAATCTTGCCCAGGGTTGCGCAAGAGAAGCACGCTTCCCTTGCCGGATCACGGACTAACCCTTTAAAGATTAGCTTGCCTGACAGTCTTTCTCATCCGCTTAAAGTTCCACAGACCAAACATTAACCAGAAGGCTAGTAATCCTGTTGTTAGCAGTAACACTACCGATGGGCCAAATTGCACAATCAGTGCTGGTGCAGCAGCAGTAAACAAGCCACCACCTACTATCGGTTCAAAGAACAACTGTTTGTAGGCGAAACTCTCAAAAGCACCGGTATGGTTATCTGGGTCTACCATCTGGATCAACAAAATACCGGTTGCTGTCACTCCCATGGATTGTCCCATATCCCCGATGCCACGCTCAAACCAGTATCTGGGCAGTATACGGGGTGCGAGGAAAACAAATGCCCAGATGTTCCAGACGATGCCAGCGATCGCAAGAATTAAAAATGGCAGGAGGTTGTTTCCCAGCACTCTTAGGGAAATGGACGCTAATGCGGTGACAATTACCACATCTAACGCTACCCCAGAGATGCGCTCCTGCAAGGGTCGAATAATTAGTGACCCTAGTCCTAGACGCACGGTTACGACTTGGACAATCAAACCACCAATTAGTGCCATGGGAAACAGAGGCACATACTGAATTACTTGAAAACCACCGGCTCCCCAAGTCACTGACTCAATGAACTTGAGCACTGCCAAGATTACCCAGCCGATAGCGATCGCAACTCCTACAAAAGCAAGGTTCAATGACAACGGATCGATCAGTAAACCATCCATTAATCTCGCTCTGGTTAACCTGACTTCCGTAGGTTCTCGTTGAATTGTCTGTTGAATTGTATTTTGAATTTTATCCCGAAACTGTTGTAGCTCACTGCTGGGATCAGGGCTGGCCTGGATGTAGCCCTTGCGCCTGCCCCAGCTTGCTAGCCAGGTACCTGCGATCACCCCTGTGACAATACCGACTGTAGCCAAGCCTAGAGCCAAGTCACCACCGTCGTTAAAACCCAATTTTCTAAAGGTATTGGTCATGCCAGCAGCGGTGCCGTGACCACCTTCAAAGGCAATTTCGATTAATGCACCTGCGATGGGATCGACACCGAATATCGGACTCAACACTAACAAAACTAGCAGCAGTCCAATCACATATTGTCCCCAGGCCAGGGTTTGGCCGAATGCTACCTGAGGTGCGGCTTTGCGCCAAATTTTTCTGGGACTGGGAATAGCTTCACCTAAAAATAAGGCGGCGAAGACAACATTGATAAAGACACCAGGAGACTGAGACCAAACTGTTGCCATCGTTTTCGGAAACAGACCCCCAGCCAGTAAGGAATCTGTACCTGATAGGCTAGATGCGATCGCACCCAATACTGCTGGGCCGAGTAACAATGCTACTCCCCCAGCAATAACAGATTCTGGTAGATAAAGGGATTGAAACAGCCGAACTTTCTGTTTGAGAAACCTGCCGATCAGGAGTAAAATCCCGATCATGATCAAAGCAAATAAAGCATTGATGAGCGTAAACATAGCACCTTCCCCTCAGTGGGATAGTTACACCACCGATGTCAACTGCCTCTGGTAACTAAAAATTTGAAATTTTACGGTAAAGCTTTTACGGTAAAGCTTTGACTGTAAAGCATCGTCGGCGAGTTGAGTCTATGGTGGTGATGCTGAATAAAAAATTATTGTAGCTCAGGCGAGAGAGAAAATTCCGTCTAGTCTCTAGTTTTTGGGTCAGGGTAAACTGCTATAGCAGTTCTAAATGAATTGTCAGAATTTCTGATCGGAATTTCCCGACTCCCGACTCCCGACTCCCGACTCCCGACTCCCGACTCCCGACTCCCTTTGCTATATCATAAATAGTCAACCAGATTTGATCTAACCCATGACTTCTACTCAATACCGTAATCCTGCCCCCACTGTTGACATCATTATTGAACTAATCGACCGACCCCATCGACCGATTATTTTGATTGAACGGGAGAATCCCCCTTTAGGTTGGGCAATTCCCGGTGGCTTTGTAGATTACGGCGAGTCCGTGGAAACAGCAGCGGTGCGGGAAGCTAAGGAAGAAATCAGCTTACAGGTTGAACTAATTGAGCAATTCCAGGTGTATTCTGACCCTAGTCGTGATGCCCGTAAGCATACTATTAGTATTGTTTTTTTAGCCACAGCAACGGGTGTTCCAAAAGCCGCTGATGATGCTAAAAATATTGGCATTTTTCACCCTTGGGAAGTGCCATCTAATCTCTGCTTTGATCACAACAAAATTTTGCGAGATTATTGGAATTATCGTCATTATGGAATTAGACCTAGGCTATGTGCGGAAGTGATACAGTAAGTCATCAACTAGGAATACATTGAACTAACCTGAATGCAAACATCAGCCTGTAATCCTGATAGTTAAGAAAAGTTAAGGATTACACACTCATGAACATCAAGCCCTCTTTAATGGCAGCTGCTACTGTAACAATCGCTGCTTCTACATTTACTGCCATCTCTGCCGAAGCAGCTGTTCTTGACTTCGATATTTCTCCGTTTACCGGTGATGCAGCTACAGTCAACGTTACTTTAGAGCAAGATGGCAATGATGTTAAGTTTAACTTTCAGGTGACTGATACCTTGGCCGACATCACTGGGGTATTCTTCGATATTAACGACATTTTCAATTTAAACTCAAATGATTTGAGTGTTAGTGGCAATGATGTAACCGGGGGTTTGGTAACCAATACTAGCAATCTTGGCGGTGGTGTCAATCTGACCGGTGGTGGTCCGAGCAACCCTGGCTCATTCGATTTGGGCTTAAAGATTGGCACCAATGGTATCGGACGTGATGATATTCAATCCACTAGCTTTACCCTATCTCACGCTACACAAGCCTTAACTCTCCATATGTTTGAGGAGCAAAAGTTTGGAGTGCGTCTGCAAAGTGTAGGGTCTAATCGTGAAGGCAGTAGTAAACTGAAAGGAATATCCCCTATAAAAGTTATCCGCCCCTCTGATTCCAAACCAGTTGGTGTACCGGAACCCTCCACTCTACTGGGATTAGGCTTATTTGCTGTCGGTATAGCTGGGACACGCCCCATTGTCAAAACCTAAGGAGTTGATATCAATCAAGCGGCTTTTGTCTTGGATATTACCAATAGCTGAATGCTTACACCAATGGGGAAATAATAAAATTTGATTGTGATTCCATCGTCGTCACAAACAATGATTTTTCTAATGATTGGTCTTCATAAAGGATACTCATGGTTTTGACGCTTCAGTTTCTGCAATGGTAGAATTCGATAAATTAACTAAGTGCAGGGTGTATCTACTTTTAATTGCGACCGGGAAATAAGAATGACTAGGGCAAGCTTCCCTGCTGATAATATCACATTATAATATCACATTTCAGAGTTTACATATAGCTTTAAGAACCTTTAGTAATTGAATAGAACTCTCAGATTCCATCAAGTTCAGTAATGGCATGAGCTGATAAGTTGGGGAAGTTTCCTGCTGCAGATAAACAAACTGATAACGTAATCCATTCGTCACTAGCCCCCATACGGATCTTTGATACTCTAAACTTTTATAGGCATAAGTCAGTAATTGTGCTAAACCTGCCGTTACATCAGCTAGACTATTTTTCGTTTCGATCACCAACACCCAAAAATAGTTATTAGCTGGTGTTGGTTGCTGGTTGTTTATAGCTAGAATATCGAGCCGCCCTGTAATTCGTGTTTCCTCGTCTTCACTATCAATTTCGGCAATCCCCTCTTCTACGGAAATTGTAATGGGGTAGTGATAGAAGCCAGCTAATCTGAGCAATGGAGCAATAACCACTAACTTTACCTGCCCTTCAGAGACTTTTCCTGATCTTAGATAGGGACGAAAATCATTCTTTATTTGCACCAGTTCCTGCTTTTCAACGTCTGTTAGCAGTTCTAAGGATAACAAGGGCGTGAATGAGCCATCATAATCTTCTTCGAGATTCAAAAGACGATAAACATCATCTAGGGATAAGTTACTAGAGTTTAAAGTTTTCATTAGATACTTAATTTTTTTCCAATGCTAAGACAGTTTTGATATTACAAGTTTTCTGATTTCAGATATATGCTCCTAAGCCAACAGCTAGGTTAGAACTACAGTAGTTGCTTAGGGTGCGTTAGGGGGGCTTACCCTCATTTTCTGCCTCTTCGAGCCTTGTTGGGAAAGCCCGCCGGAAGATTGTAACAGGCAAGATGCCTGTTCCACCCCTGATGCCCATTCCACCCCTGATGCCCATTCCACCAAGATGTCCATTCCACCCACCGGGCTAAACAGCTTTTAGGAGATGCACCCAATGGCCGCTCAACTACCGTGCCTATAGCCCATAAGCTAAATCCTTACAATCTTTGAGGTCAGAAGTCAGTATTCCCAACGGACATCCGGTGACTTGCTGAAAAGCCGGGATTGATGATCGTGATTTTTTTTTGCATCATAGAAGTAACTCCTACTTGGTTGGGAGGAAAGCCGCGCTGGTCATGATTAACGGGCATACTCAGCGCGGTTATTAGTATCGGTGTTTACCTTCTATAGTATAGATAACTTCTCGAAAAAATGCAAGGGGCAATTAAAAATATTTACATTTATTTACAAATACTTGTTTTAGGGATTTAAATTACTACTATTTAACGTTTTTATTGGTAATACGATTGAGTAAATATCATAGTTTATATCAGTTAAAAAGATTAGGAAGTAATCATTTGTATTGACATAAACAAGGTTTTGCAACCTGCCGAACACTTTTTTGTTATATAGCGGTTTTTAATTAGGTGAGGTACATGTTTTTAGGAACATTCGGAGCAGGGAGCAGTGAAGTCAGAAGGTAAGCATATGCGCACTTATCACAGGCTAGAAGCCTGTTCCACCCACGCTACGCGAACAGCCGTCAGCCCTCAGTGGTCAGTGGTCAGCCTTTGGCTGAAAGCTGATAGCTGATAGCTGATAGCTGATAGCTGATAGCTGATAGCTGATAGCTGATAGCTGATAGCTGATAGCTGATCACTGATAGCTGATAGCTGATAGCTGATAGCTGATAGCTGATAGCTAACCTCAAAACTGACCCATGCCAGCAGACACTGAATTTTTCTCCAATGCTGAAACAGTTTTGATATTACAGGTTTTCTGATTCCAGATATATGCTCCTAATCCGACAGCTAAGTTAGAAATACAGGCAGCAGCAAAGATACCATTCACCCCAAATAGCTGACTGCCTAGATAAGCCAATGGTATGTAAAGCACCACCATCCGAGTCACCATCATCACCACTGATGGTAAGGGTTTACCTAAGGCATTAAAAGTGGAACTAGCAACTAGAATCACGCCTGTTCCGGCATAGCTAATCGGGACAATAAGTAGGTAGGTGGCGGTAATTTTTATTACTTCTGGGTTGCTGTTAAATAGGGAGGCTAACCAAGGAGCTGTCGCAGCAAGAATCACTGTTACTAATACTCCCAAAATAAGCAAAATAGGAAACTTAGACCCA
>NZ_JAAHIG010000446.1:0-6627 GCF_010692305.1 Moorena sp. SIO4G3
TGAGATTATAACCAGTCGAAAATGACCCTATTTTAATAACATTCATAGAGAGCACCTATTACCTCAGTCTTGGGTAAATATTAGCATTTTGATACTAAAGCAGAAAAACCCCGACCTCCAAAAGAAGTCAAGGTTATTTTTACTAAAGCAAGATGGCTATTACCTAGAATCTAAAGGTGGTACGGATCGCTCCAACCCAAATCGTATCATTGTCATCATCGTGATTAGGATTAAAAATCACGTAGGCTCCTGGAGTAATCGTGATGTTGTTGCTAATCGGGAATTTGTACTGTGCTTCAATCAGGTAAGAAGTATCATCATCTTCATCAGCACCATCAATGTCGGTAGCCTTAGGTGGCACACCTCCAGCAAAACTCAGCACAGCTCCTTCTTTGCCAAAATCCACGAAAGACAGGTTAGCTGACCAAGTTAAGATTTCAGCATTGTCACCTTCTTCCACCGCACCATTATCATCTTCTGCGATCGCATCAACATAACCAAACCAACCGCCTAGGTGAATTTGTGAGCTCAGGCGAAGACTAGCTTGTGCTCCAAAGCGATTAGCAGAGGTAGCCGTCTCCCCAAAGGGTTGCTTGGCCAAGTCACTACCAGTGCTACCGGAAAGATTCACATCCTCTCCTGGCTGGTAGCTACGGACGTAGGTCAAAGATATCTCCAAGTTATCAATGGGGGAAATCCCCAATTGAGCGCCAGCGCTATAGGCACCATTGAACAATCCATCTCCTTGGGCAGGACTAGGCGCATCGCCATCATCAGCTAGATAAAGTAGTGATAGATTCAAGGCATCACTAAATTCATAGGTTAAACCGGCACCAGCCCCCTCTGGTCCGCGAAGGGTTACGGGGTTACGGCGGACAAACCGCGATAAGGCACCAATGCCACTGCTTTCCAGGAAGGGGTTGTTGGGGTCAAAAGGGTCATCTATAGCAAGTCCAGATGTTCCCACATAAGCCGTGGTTTTTGTACCAATGGGGAAACGGTAGAACACGTCAGGAATTTCAACATCGTTGCCACCATCCGCATCATGACCCAAGCGAGCCATGTCGGTACCGGTCACATCACTGAGTTTAGTAAAGTTTCCTGCTTCCAAACGAACTCTCAACCGGTCTTTCCCGGTGAAGCTGGTATGGAAGTTCAGACGTACCCGGTTGCTTAAGGTAATGTTTTCATCAATATCATCCCCACTACCATCAGCTTGTTCTTCCCCAAAGGCACCAGCGAAGGTAAAGATCACCTCCCCTTGTAGTTTGGTGGTAGTTGAGAACTGATGGTCTTCTAGGAAAGCCACCCGACCTTCTAAGTTATCCACCCGTGCCCCTAGGGTAGCCAGTTCCGCTTCAAACTCCTGAATCAGCCGTTGCAGGGTTTCCAAGTCTTCCCGGGTAATAAAATCAGCGGTGCTAGCTGCAATTAACCGCTCAATTTGGTTCAAGCAAGCATTCAAACCAGCCGCAAATTCATAACGAGTAGTTGCCCGGTTTCCACGGAATGTGCGGTTAGGATAACCAGCAATACAGCCATACCGTTCTACCAGAGAGCGCAAAGCTTCATAGGCCCAGTCACCAGGAGATACATCCCGCAGTTGAGAAACACTGGTGACCTGGTCTATCGAATCTACATCAGTACTGTTGCTGTTGTAGAGATTGATTTGTTTCAAAATTTCCGAGTTAGACTCACCCTTAGACTCACCCTTAGCCTGGGCAACCGATAGCTCTTGTAGAGCCGGAAGGGTTTCAGTAGAAGATGCCTCAAGCTTGGGAGCACCATAGGCGTTGTTAGCCACCAGTAATGAAGCCCCTAGCAAAGCGGGACTATATTTGATCGTATTCCAAAAACTTGTTGACATCCTTTGTCAATCAACCTCAACCCTAATAGATAATACTTTTGGACTAAAATTAGTCCGCAACCCTTAATCATAACCAGTGACAGCTCCTACGCTGACCCGTTGGGTTCAGCGTAGGCAACAAGCGCCAATCCGGGCATCCCTTAGGAGGCGCTGGGCTTTAAGAACGGACTGCCCTGCCGCTCTATTTCGTATATTGATCGCAGCATTGTGGTCGCGTTCGCGTAGCGTCGCCTTCGGCGAATCCAAACTGCATCCGCAATAGGGACAATCATGCCACCGAACATGCAGCTTTTTAGGGACTTTTTTGCCGCAATTGGAGCAATTCTGTGAAGTATTTTGAGCACTTACTGGAATCGCCAACAGGCCAGCATTTAAGGCCGTAGGCCACGCTACGCGAACGGCTTTGCTTGTTAAGATTGTCAGAAAGCTAGACCACCCAGCGTCCAACACAGATTTAGCCAATCGAGATAAGACAAGTCCCTTTACATTTAACTTTTCGTGAGCAACTACGTCATATTTTGATAGTAAATAATTAGCGGTCTTGAAATGGAAGTCTTTTCGCTTATCCGCTACTTTTTTGTGTTGTTTACCAAGTTGCTTGATAGCTTTAAGCCTGTTACTACCTCTCTTATTCCGTCGAGATATTCTCTTTTGAATAACCCTCAGTCTTTTCTGAGTCTTTCGGTAATATTGGGGAATCTTGATCGTCTCCCCTTCAGAGGTAGTCAAGAACTCCTTAAGGCCAACATCAATACCAACTATTGAGTCTAGATTGATATCAGGTTTAATCTCGGGGACGGTCTTATCTTCTAGAGATAAAACCAGGTAGTACCTATCACACTTTTTAGTAATCGAAGCTGTCTTGATTTTAAAGCCATCAGGAATAGGACGATGCAGTACAACCTTGACCTTGCCTATTTTTGGCAGGTTAATCAGATTGCCCTCCAGACACCCTTCCTTCATTTGAGGGTAAGTAAAGGTACGGTAGCGGTGCTGTTTTTTAAATCTGGGTCTGCCACTCCGCTTCCCATTGCTATCCCCTTTGATGAACCTATCAAAAACTAATTTGACTCTTTTAACTACATCCTGAAGTACCTGGGAATAAATGTCCTTATACCAGGGATGAGTTTTTTTAAGATTTGGTAAGGTCTTTTTCTGGGAGTAATAATCTGGATTGTCTCTTAATTCGGGAAGATGACAGACAAGAGGGCAAGCATTAATTGAGCAACGATTTTCTTCGTACCATCTGAATCGTTCGCGTAGCGTCGGCTTTGCCGAATCCGCTAACAAGTAATTGTATTGAGCACATAGCATTGATAGCCAGTGATCTATCTTAGCTTGCTGATTTTTCCTCGGTTTTAGCCGGTACTGGTACGCGATTATCATTTGACTTGCCCTCTTGCTTATCGACCTAGTAATATTAGACTATATGTACTGTCATATGGCAAGGCATAATGAAAGACAAAAAATTAACAATTAGGATTACCGATTTTGAAAAAAGACAACTGGAACAAGAGGCCAATCGCAGAGGAATGACCTCATCTGAGTTGATTAGGAGTTTGATAGCTCGTTTCCCTGATCCAAGGAATCCTGTCCGCGATTCATCCCTGGAGACGAAACCTTAGGATAGTGGAGCCTTAATCAAAAAGTTTTAACCCTTTTACCCATAACCGACTAACCATAAAGGCTCCACTATCCTTACGGTAACTTTAAACACTCATGGCGTAGCATTGAGATGTGGGGCTTCTCGCGGATGAAGCTAAAATTAGTTATGTCTAGGATAACTCTGGGTTAGTATATCATTGTTTGTGATTATTCGAGAAAGATACTCATCCTCGATTCTAGTCACTTAAGATACCAGTCTCTATATACCGGTTGAGGTTGAAGGGGAGGTAACGCTTTCTCCTAAACAAATCAGCTATCTGCTGATAACTGACAGCAGATAGCTGATAGCAAACTCTAGAATTTTTACCTAGAATCTATTACCTAGAATCTAAAGGTGGTACGGATGGCTCCAACCCAAATCGTATCATCATCACCATCAGTGTGATTAGGATTGAAAATCACGTAGGCTCCTGGAGTAATCATGATGTTCTTGGTAATCGGGAATTTGTACTGTGCCTCAATCAGGTAGGAAGTATCTTCATCTTCTGGATTGTCACCATCAACGTCGCTAGCCTTCGGTGGCATACCCCCGGCAATACTGAACACAGCTCCCTCTTTGCCTAAATCGATGAAAGACAGGTTGGCTGCCCAAGTGAAGATGTCAGCACTATCACCTTCTTCAGTTAGCCCACCATTACCATCATCTTCGGCTTCAGCATCAATATAACCAAACCAACCGCCTAGGTGAATTTGTTCGGTCAGGCGAAGACTCGCTTGTGCTCCAAAGCGATTGGTAGAGGTAGCCACCCTGCCGAAGGGGCGCTTGGAAATGTCACTACCAGTGCTACCGGAAAGATTGACATCGTCTCCTGGCTGGTAGCTACGGATGTAAGTCAAAGATATCTCCAAGTTATCAATCGGGGAAATACCCAGTTGAGCACCAGCGCTATAGGCACCATTGAACAATCCATCTTTCTGAGCAGGACTAGGAGCATCATCCCCATCAGCTAGATAAAGCAGTGATAGACTCAGGGCATCACTAAATTTATAGGTGAAACCGCCACCAGCTCCCTCTGGTCCGCGATAGGTTACGGGGTTACGGCGGTTAAACCGGGATAAGGCACCAGTACCACTGCTTTCCAGGAAGGGGTTGGTGGGGTCGAAAATGTCATCCAAGTCAAGGTCAGCGGTGCCCACATAAGCCGTCAATTTTGTACCAATGGGGAAACGGTAGTACAACTTAGTAATTTCCACATCGTTGCCACCATCGGCATCATGACCCAAGCGAGCCATGTCGGTACCAGTCACATCAGTGAGACTAGTAAAGTTTCCTGCCTGCAAACGAGTTCTCAACCGGTCTTTACCAGTGAAGCTGGTATCGAAAATCAGACGTACGCGATCGCTTAAGGTAATGTTTTCATCAATGCCATCCCCACTACCATCAGCTTTTTGATCCCCAAAGGCACCAGCGAAGGTAAACAGAACTTCCCCTTTGAGTTTGGTGGTGGTGGAGAACTGATGGTCTTCTAGGAAAGCCACCCGACCTTCTAGGTTATCCACCCGTGCCCCTAGGGTAGCCAATTCTGCTTCAAACTCCTGAATCAGCCGTTGCAGGGTTTCCAGGTCTTCCCGGGTAATAAAGTCTGCCGTGCTAGCTGCAATTAACCGCTCAATCTGGTTCAAGCAAGCATTCAAACCAGCCGCAAACTCATAACGGGTCGTTGCCCGGTTTCCACGGAATGTGCGGTTAGGATAACCAGCGATACAACCATACCGTTCTACCAGAGAGCGCAAAGCTTCATAGGCCCAGTCACCAGGAGATACATCCCGCAGTTGGGAAACACTGGTCACCTGGTCTATCGAATCTACATTTGTGCCCTCGTTGTTGTAGATATTGATTTGTTTTAAAATTTCCGAGTTAGACTCACTGGTAGCCTGAGCAACCGTTAGCTCTTGTGGAGCCACTTGAGTTTCAGTAGAAGATTCCTCAAGGCTGGGAGCACCATAGGCACTGTTAGCCACCAGCAGTGAAGCCCCTAGCAAAGCGGGGCTATATTTGATCGTATTCCAAAAAACTGTTGACATAAGTTGTCAATCAACCTCACACCTAGTAGACAACACGATTGGACTCAATGCAGTCCGCCACTTTTGCCTACAACCACTACTACAATTCGTTAGTTATAGGACAACTCTGGATTAGCATATCATTTTTTGTGATCCTTCGAGAAAGATACTCATCCTCGATTTTAGTCACTTAAGATACTAATTTTCTTAAGCAACAGAGCAATGGGTGTCTGTGGGAAGTGGGATTATTGGGGGTAAGGTTGAAGGGGAAGTAAAGCTTTCTCTTCAACTAGTCCTAAACTAGTAAGGTATCTGCTGATCACTGACAGCAGATACCTTACTAGCAAACCTTAGAATTTTTACCTAGAATTTTTACCTACAATGTTTCCCTAGAACTTAAAGGTGGTACGGATGGCTCCAACCCAAATCGTATCATCATCACCATCATTGTGATTAGGATTGAAAATCACGTAGGCTCCTGGAGTAATCAGGATGTTCTTGGTAATCGGGAATTTGTACTGTGCCTCAATCAGGTAGGAAGTATCTTCATCTTCTGGATTGTCACCATCAACGTCGCTAGCCTTCGGTGGCACACCCCCAGCAATACTGAACACAGCTCCCTCTTTGCCTAAATCGATGAAAGACAAGTTAGCTGCCCAGGTGAAGATGTCAGCATTATCACCCTCTTCAGTTAGCCCACCATTGCCATCATCTTCGGCTTCAGCATCAATATAACCAAACCAACCGCCTAGGTGAATTTGTGAGGTCAGGCGAAGACTCGCTTGTGCTCCAAAGCGATTGGCAGAGGTAGCCACCCTGCCGAAGGGGCGCTTGGAAATGCTACTACCTGTGCTACCGGAAAGATTGACATCGTCTCCTGGCTGGTAGCTACGGATGTAGATCAAAGATAAATCCAAGTTATCAATGGGTGAAATACCCAGTTGAGCACCAGCACTATAGGCACCATTGAAAAGTCCATCTTTCTGAGCAGGACTAGGAGCATCACCATCATCAGCTAGATAAAGTACTGATAGTTTCAAGGCATTACTAAATTTATAGCTGAAACCGGCACCAGCTCCCCCTGCTCCGCG
>NZ_JAAHIG010000447.1:0-6612 GCF_010692305.1 Moorena sp. SIO4G3
TATTGCGTCCCCAGTAGCCAGCATCAAAATTTTCACCCTCATGAGCTAGACCTGTGACGGTTGAGATGATTGGAATAGATGCAGTTTTAGGTGTAATTCCTTGAAGCGATCGCACTAGTTGATCTTGAAACGGCTCCATCTGGGGACTGTGGAAAGCATAATTCACCCGCATCATCTTACAGAAAATCTGTCGCTGCTCAAGGGACTCAAGCACTTCTTCCAGGGCTACTGCTTCACCTGATAGAACCAGTGAGGTAGGACTATTGATGGCAGCAATAGACAGACGACCGGCATACTTAGCTAAGAGTTCCTCTGCCTCAGCTACGGACAACTCCACAGCTGCCATTTTTCCAAGACCTGTTCCCTGCTGCATGAAGCGAGCGCGGTGGAAAACAACTTGCACTGCATCCTCCAAGCTGAGAGCTCCAGCAACATGAGCTGCTGCTACTTCTCCCACGCTATGCCCGATTATGGCCTTGGGTTCTATTCCCCAAGAGCGCCACAAAGCAGCTAAAGCAACTTGCAAGGCAAAAATAGCTGGCTGAGCAATCTCAGTTTCTGCCAAGCGGGATGTTGACTCATTAGCCGTCAGTTCCTCCAGCAGTGACCAGTTGGCATAAGAGCGTAGTAGCCCATCACACTTCTCTATAGTGGAGCAAAAGACCGGTTCAGTAGATAATAATTCACGCCCCATCCCCCACCATTGCGGTCCTTGACCAGAAAAGACAAAAACTAGCTTAGGACGGCGGTTCCGTTGCTTACGACCCCAAGACAGACCGGAGTAAGTTTCTCCAGAGCAAAATGCTTCAAGGCCTTCCGTTAGTTCCTCACAGTTTTGAAATACCAAGGACAAACGGTGGTCATGATCAGAACGTCGTACACTAGCTGTATAACAAATGTCTGATAATGAGGCACTGCTACCAGAGGCTGCTGGTGCTAGGAATTCCTGATACTGCTTAGCATAAGCTCTCAGAGCTTCTGGACTGCGAGCAGATAGGGGAAGCAGATAAGGTGACGAGGAGATACCAGGATAGACAGACTTATTTTTCTTCAACTTCTCATCCCCTTGGAGAGCTTGCCCTAGAATAATATGGGCGTTAGTTCCCCCAAAACCAAAAGAACTCAATCCAGCCAAAGCTAGACCATCGGTTTCCGGCCAAGGGGTCAAGGTTTGCTGTACCTGAAGCAGAAGTTTGTCGAAGGGAATATAGGGATTCGGTGTTTGGAAATGCAGGCTCGGTGGTATCTTGCCATGATGTAACAATAGCGCTACCTTAATTAAACCAGCAATGCCAGCGGCAGATTCTAGATGACCGATATTGGTTTTAGCGGAACCGATAATGCAGGGGTTGTCCGGGGAACGGTCTTGACTCAACACAGCCCCTAGTGCTTCAGCCTCAATTGGGTCTCCTAGGGGAGTGCCTGTACCGTGAGCTTCAACATAGTTAATTTGAGCTGGTGCCACTCCAGCATTTGCCAAGGCTTGGCGGATAACTGCTTCTTGAGACAGACCATTGGGAGCGGTAAGTCCATTGCTACGGCCATCTTGGTTAAGGGCTGAACCTTTGATCACAGCAATGATATTGTCATTGTCTCTAATCGCATCCTCCAGACGTTTGAGTACTACAATACCGCAGCCTTCTCCTCGGACATAACCGTTGGCTCTGGCATCAAAGGTCTTACAACGCCCATCCGTAGCCATCATTTGTGCCTGAGAGAAGATGATGGTCAACTCCGGAGACAGCAGCAGATTAACTCCACCGGCCAAGGCTAAATTAGACTCTCCACTCTGCAGACTTTTACAGGCAAGATGCACAGCCACCAATGAGGAGGAACAGGCTGTGTCAATCGCCATACTCGGTCCTCGAAAATCAAATAGGTAGGAGAGGCGGTTAGCAGCAATACTTAAAGCATTGCCAGTCCCCATGTAGGCATTGATGACACTATAGCCTCCTTGCTGAAAGCGCTGGTGGTAATCGCTGGCAGAAATACCAACAAAAACACCTGTGTTACTGTGGGCTAGTTTTTCTACCACCTGCCCAGCATTGTCCAGGGCATCCCAAGCTACCTCTAGCAAAAGTCGCTGCTGGGGGTCGATATAAACTGCTTCTCTCGGAGTAATTCCGAAAAACTGGGGATCAAATTGATCCACTTGTTCTAAAAAGCCACCCCACCGAGTACTCATTTTTCCTGGAGTACCAGGTTTAGGATCGTACAAAGCATCGATATCCCACCGATCTGCTGGTACCTCTGTAATGGCATCTACCCCGTTACATAGGAGCCGCCAATACTCCTCCGGGTTTCTGGCACCAGGAAAACGACAACCTAGACCAATAATTGCGATCGCTTCCATTTCTTAACCTTAATCTGAACTTTGGTCATGATTACCACTACTGGCTGCTTGATGTTTAGCCATTTGCATCTTCAGCTAAACGTTCTGCTAGGGCTTCGATGTTAGGATAGTTCCACAACAGGGTGGGAGATATCTCACGGCCAAGATAGTTTTCCAATCTACCTAAAAGAATCAAAGCATCTGCTGATTCTAAGTTGTAGCTTTCAAATGGTTCCTGGATATCTATCTCTTCAGGATCAACCTCCAGTCGTTGGGCGAGATGGGAAACTAACCAGGCTTGAATAGCTTCTTCAGTATGACATTCTTGATCGATTTTATCAGCGATAGTTTCAAGCATTGTGTTTACTTTTTTAGTTATTTTTAATTTGCCATTAATCAAAAGCAAATTGCCAATTTGTAATTGCTAATTGCAGTCAATTTATTTTAATTAATGGCAATTTTCAATTTTCAATTTTTTTTTCGACTTTTTCCTTTTGGATTTCGTCATTAGCTGGTTGTGGTGTGAGTAGATACCCGTCTTCCATACGAAGGATGCGATCAGCAACATCCAAAATTCTGTTATCGTGAGTCACCATCAAAATAGCGCATCCTTGCTCATGAGCTAGTCGTTGCATAAGATCAACCACATCTCGACCTGTCTTACTATCTAAGGCAGCAGTTGGTTCATCTGCTAAGACCAATTTGGGATTATTGACTAAAGCACGGGCAATGGCTACCCGTTGTTTTTGCCCCCCAGAAAGGTTTTGAGGGTAGTGATTAACTCGATCCCCCAGCTTAACCAGTTGGAGCATAGCTTCAGCTCTAGTGCGAGCTTCCCGGCGAGAGATGCCTCGATGCAGTTCAATCGCCATTTGAACATTTTCCCGGGCTGTCAAGAACTCTAGTAAGTTGTGAGCTTGAAAAATATAACCAATGTGGCTACGCACTGACACTAATTGTTCAGGACTAGCGCCATACAATTCTCGGTCTAGAATTTTTAGACTTCCCTCTTGTACAGAACGCAATCCTCCAATTAAGGTCAACAACGTTGTTTTCCCTGACCCCGATGGCCCCGTTAGAATGACAATTTCTCCAGATTTTATTTCCAGATTAATGTCAAATAAAATTTGGCTCCGTAATGACCGTTGACCCAAGTAATGATTCAGTTTTTTTAGATCAATCAAAATTTCTTGGGACATCGGCTTATTGGATTATACTCTAGTAATTATAAAGTTTATAGCCTAGCAATTATTAATTTTTTTTTAAAATATTTTTTAAAAAATAAAACTAGAAAATATCAGCTGGATCGGCAGACCGCATTTTGTTAACAGCCAAGACACCAGAAGCAAAACACATTAAAATGGTTACTATTAAAACTATAGAGGCTTGATTAAGTCTCATCTCCATTGGTAACCCAGTAGCATCCCTGACAACATTATACAGACCTATAGAGATTGCTAATCCTGGGATATACGCTAAAACAGCTAATATAACAGACTGTTGAAATACTACAGATAATAAGTATTGATTTGGATAGCCAATTGCTTTTAGAGTGGCATAGGCAACTAAGTTAGTAGAAATATTACTATGAAGAATTTGATAGACAATAACTATACCAACAACTGATGCCATAAACAGCATCATACCAAGGATAAATCCAACGGGAGTTCTTGTCTGCCAATATTCTTTTTCAAAGTCAATAAATTCTTGATAAGAAAAAACTAGAACATCTTGAGATAAGTGGTTTTTCAAATTTTGTAAAACTATTTCATGATCTGCATCAGGTTTGAGGTTAATGACTCCTACATCAACCATCTCTGAATTGAGATTGAATATCCGGAACAATGTTGAGTCGCCAACTACCAAATTACCGTCCACCCCAAAGGAAGGTCCTAGACTAAACAAGCCTCCAACCTTAACTCGATAACCTTTTCTTGCTGCAAAACCAAATATTTCAATAGTTTGTTCCGTGTTTCCCTGCTCAAAGTTCTCAGCAATTGGACCAAAATCAGGTCTAGACTTCCGGTCAAATAAAACTACATTAGGAAGTTTGAGCAGATCCAGATTTTGATTAACTTCCGGGGAATTGAGCACAGGCTTACCCGGATTCAAGCCAATAACATAGATTGAGTATTTTTGATCAGTAATGGGATTTTTGAATTTTGCAAATCGTAGATATAAGGGACTAACTGATTCTACTCCATTAAATCCTAGAGCCTGATATAAACGCTCTCTAGGAAAGCTCTGCTTAGCCGTCAATGATTTATATTGGGAACTGATTAAAAACAAATCACCTTTAATAATTTGATGCACCTTGGTAGCACTAGTATAGAGAGAATCATTAAACCCCATTTGCATAAAAATAAGAACAACGATAAACGCAATACCAGCTAGAGCAACCAGAAAACGAACTCTTTGTCTCGCTAGTTGTAACCAGGCAATAGGAAGTTGGAGAATCATTCTTCAAGCATTTTAATAAATGAGATGTCTGGGGAATTTAATATAGTATTTTTAAATTGATTGAGGGAGTTTAGTCCTGGGTTAATCGGAGTAGGCAGTTGCGATGCGGCGCTGCATCGCTTGACAATAACGATAGACAGACATCAAGCATTTTGGTAAACTTTTATTGCGGATTCAACACTTCTGAATCTGGTTAACCGAGTTACAGGTGAATCGTCACCTCTACTTGTAAGTTGGTAAATGCTGCAATTCGTTGACTGTCTACGAAATCATCAATGCGAATTTTAACGTCCACCACTTTACGATCCGTATCTGATCCAGGATTAACATCAAAAACCTGTTGTCTGTCAATTTGTAAACCAATCTCAGCGACTGTTCCCTGTATTTTCCCATCAAAAGCAGCGCTAGTCATAGTAGCTTTTTGACCCAGATGGACTTTGCTAATATCCGTTTCATGGACTTCTGCGATTACATACATCTGGTCGGTTTGACCTAGCTCAACAATTCCATTACTGCCAATAATTTCTCCAGATTTGGTGTGAACTTTCAGGACTTGTCCATCGATAGGAGAACGGATGTAGGTTAAATCTAGTTCAGCTTGAGCAAGCTTGACAGCAGCGATCGCACTCTCAATCTCTCCCTGAGATATTTGTACATCTACTGGACGAACCTCAGTAATACGGTCTAGAGTCGCTTTTGCTTGAGTGATCTGTTCTTGACCGGTGTCCATAGTCCGTCGCCGAGTCGCTTTTGCTTCATTAATTTGCTCTTGAATCGTTTCCACAGTTCGTTTCAGAGCAGCATTTGCTTCATTAATTTGCTCTTGAATCGTTTCCACTTGCAGACGTTTACTGTCAAAAAGAGAGGCAGAAATTGCACCTTCTTGATAGAGTTTTTGATTACGTCGATACTCGGCTTGAGCATTACGCAATTGGGCTTGTAAGCGAGCCAGGGTTGCTTCCTGTGTCGCCACTTCCCCTCGTAACTGAGCTTGTAAGCGAGCCAGGGTTGCTTCCTGTGTCGCCACTTCCCCTCGTAACTGAGCTTGTAAGCGAGCGATCGTTGCCTCTTGTGCCGAAATTTCTCCTGCCTGAGCCCCAGCTTTGACTTTGTCCAGACGAGCTTGGGAAATTTTAACCTTTTGTTTAGCTTGTTCTAAAGTAGCAAAACGAAGAGCATAACTGTCTAGCAGAGCGATGATTTGCCCTGCCTTAATCTTGTCTCCTTCTTTCACTAAGAGTTGGTCAACTCGGGTACCTCCTACAGAATTAGGGGCAGACAAACGAGTCACTCCTCCTTGAGGCTCTAGACGTCCAAGGGCAGTGACCCCAACCATGACCATGGTATTTTCTGGGGAATTTGATATAGAAGCTTGACGTTTCGATTCAAATTGGGGCAAGCCATAGAAATAAATCCCCCCAGTAGCTAAAGCCATAGCTGCTGAGAAAATCAGATACCACTGACTTACAGGGTTTGTAAATGATTGACTTTCCTTATGCACGATAATCCTTAGTTGGCAATAGTAGTGGAGAAGTGCATCGCAATGCCACTGGTTTTACTGTATAATAAGTTCTGTTGTACATTAACCTCATCTAAGAACATGAGGCAGGAAACATGGATGGTTTTAAGTGGCTAAATTTGCTATTGATTCAGCAATAAAACCAAATCATACATATATAGCATTTATGAATTTGGTGAGGTACTTTCGTCCTGGGTTAATAGGAGCAGGAATCCCCCCTAACCACCCTGAGTAAGGGAGGAAGGGAGTAGGGAGTAGCGAGAATAAAATTGACTTTACCTCATAAGTACGATAAACCCTA
>NZ_JAAHIG010000448.1:0-6561 GCF_010692305.1 Moorena sp. SIO4G3
GCTGCCACCAACAGATACATTGGAGCAGGTCGAAAGACCAGAATATCTAGGAGCCGTGTGAGGTGAAAGCTTCATGCACGGTTCTGAAGGAGAGGTGCTCCCCTTAATAGGGGACATCGACTCTAACCCGACAGGATGACGGTGAGAATCCGTCCCTTCAGGAGAGAAGTGACTGTGCGATTCGTTGACTAGAAACCACACCCTATAAAGGTTTGGGGGATTAGTCGCAAGGTAATCGAACCTTGACAACTTGATAACCATGTTGGTGAAATACCAACCCGGAGACAAAACCTTAGAATAGTGCAGCCTTAGTACAAAACCTTACTCCTATGATGCATAACCTGCTGACCATAAAGGCTGCACTATTCTTTCGGTAACTTCTGACCCTCGTGAAATCCGAGTGACAGCCCTACCCCTAATCACTGAGAAGTAACAAGCTCTAGGTTAAAGCGGGGTCGAATAGTGAAGCTCTATCAGCTAAAGGTGGAGTTAGTAACAGGCAGTTGAACTCATGGGTACGCAAGGAAGATACACCAGAACCATCGTCAGTCTCAAGTAGCGAAACAAGCTGACACGCTACAAGCAAAAAGCTAACGGAACATAAAGGATTATAAGGTTAGTCACTTTTATAATGATTTCACTAAGTTCCCGGTGGAGAGTATCACCCATTAAGTCCAGAGAATGGTTATCAGGAACGAAATAACTCCATAGGTGCTCTCAAGAAGGTCGATTCTTGAGTAGGTAGTTAGCCCCATGGCCTATGTGAGAAAGATTAAGTCAGAAGCCAATGCCTGGAGTAATATCCAGGATATGCTGACGGACTTACGTTGTAGGAAAAGATCTAGCTATGAGTAGTAATTAAAATGTCTAAAACTCGGGGGTTCGCCCCACAGGTGGAATGGAATACGGTTAACTGGCGGAAGCTGGAACAAACTGTATTTAAGTTACAAAAGCGGATATATCAAGCCTCGAGCCGTGGTGACGTGAGCGTGGTAAGAAAACTGCAAAAGACCCTGATGAAATCTTGGTCAGCAAAAATGATTGCGGTCAGAAAGGTTACCCAACAAAACAAGGGCAAAAAGACTGCCGGAATAGACGGGAAAAAAGCCTTAACCAATAGGCAAAGACTCGACTTAGTAGTCAGCCTAAAAATCTACCGAAAGCCACAACCAACTAGAAGGGTCTGGATACCCAAACCTGGAAAGTCAGAAAAGCGGCCTCTAGGGATACCAACCATATACGACCGGGCTTTACAAGCACTTGCCAAACAGGCATGTTTAACCTGAATGGGAAGCAATCTTTGAAGCGAACTCTTATGGTTTCCGACCAGGACGGTCTTGTCATGACGCCATCGGGGCAATATATTGTAGCATCAATAAAAAACCCAAGTGGGTATTAGATGCCGATATATCCAAGTGCTTCGATAAAATTAACCACAATGTTCTCTTAACAAAATTAAATACTTATCCATCCATGAGGCGATTAGTCAAACAATGGCTAAATGCAGGAGTGATGGATAAGGGCACATTCTCCCCTACAGAAGAGGGTACTCCTCAGGGTGGCATTATCTCACCACAAAAGCGCGAACATAGCTCTCCACGGAATGGAAAACCGGATTAAGGAATTCGCTGGAAGTTTACCTGGTGAAAAACAGAAGAACAAAAAAGCATTAACCTTCATCCGATATGCAGATGACTTTGTCATATTGCACAAAGACCAAGAAGTGGTAGAAGAATGTCAAAGAATCATTGAGGTCTGGCTAAAAGACATAGGCTTGGAATTAAAACCAAGTAAAACCAAAATAACCCACACTTTTGACGGATTTGACTTCCTCGGATTCAATATCCGACAACATAAAGTAGGGAAAAACTGGTCAAAACAAGGTTTTAAAACCTTAATCAAGCCATCCGAAAGAAAAGTGAAAGAGTATTATGAGCGACTTGCAAAAGTCATTGACAGACACAAAGCCGCGACCCAAGAAGCTCTCATCAAGCATCTCAAACCCATTATAAGAGGATGGTGTAATTACTACAGCGCCGTTGTAAGTAAGAAAACCTACTCCAAAATGGACAACTTACTCTGGAACAAACTCGCCTTGATGGGGATACAGGAGACACCCCAACAAATCCAAGACCTGGGTGAACAAGAAATACTGGGGAACTAAGGTTGAGAAACCTAAAAAACCCTGGGACGCCCCGAAGATAGACAACTGGGTATTCATGACCAAAGAGGATAACTACCTCCCGAAACATGCCAAAACTCCAATAGTCAGGCACATAAAGGTAAAAGATATCCGGAGTCCTTTCGACGGCGACCTAATTTATTGGAGTACCCGGATGCAGAAACATCCTGAAATGACCAGCTCATTGGGAAGGCTTTTGAAAAGGCAAAAAGGGAAATGTGCTCATTGTGGTCTCACCTTTAGGACAGAAGACTTGTTGGAAATACACCATATCAAACCACGTTCACTTGGTGGAAGCAACCTAGACAAGAATCTAGAATTACTACACCTACACTGCCACGACACAAAACACGGAAATAAAATCAACTCTTCCGAGTTAGATAGAAATCCGTTCTAGAGGTACCAATGACAATGGTTCCTACGATGAGGAGCCGGATGAAGGGAAACTTTCACGTCCGGTTTTGAAGACGAGTCGCGATTGGAGGCAACTCCCCGGCTTAGTTTAATCCCTATCTGGCCACACCGAGTTTGAAGTTACCGTAAGACAGTTGAGCCTTTATGGGTGTACGCTGTTGCATAAAAGGGTTAAATCTTTTGTAATAAGGCTCAACTGTCTAAGGTTTCATCTCCGAGGCGACATCCTCGCAGAGTGAAGCTGGCAACAGGGCGCAATCAGACAAGTCTCAGATGCTTGACACTGGCGCTAATGGGGAAGGTGACACGGGTAACAGCAGCGAAAGTCCTGAAAAAGCGTCTTAAAAGACAGCCGCAATCTGACCTAGAAAAATGCGAGACTGCATTCCCGATTATTATCATCACAGCGTTCTCCGGCGCGATGGCTGTAATCTCCGATGAGGGAATAGGCGAATTGGTTAGAAGTTACCGCAAGAATAGTGGAGCCTTTATAGTTAGTCGGCTATGGGTAAAAGGGTTAAAAATTTTGTAGTAAGGCTCCACTATTCTAAGGTTTCATCTCCGGACTGCCCTAAAATCACCAGAGAATCTAACGGACGGAACAAGTAAAAACGGCAGCATATGAGTCTATGGAAAGGTCGAACCCATAGTAAGTTATGTCAAACCTAATCCTCACTGCCGGGTAGGATGTAGCCTAACAACTGGCTACGGGTATCCAGAATATACAAACCTTAGGAGAGTACAGGTAGACACATGTCAAAACGATATAGTGACCTTTGGAAAAGTCAACAGTGGAAGAAACTCCGCCAAAACTTATTCCGCCTACAAAAGCGAGTATACAAAGCAGTTCAAGCAGGTGACCTTAAGAGAGCTAGGTCTTTGCAAAAACTGATTCTGAAATCCCGTTCAGCACAACTTTTGGCAGTCCGTCAAGTCACACAGCTTAACAAGGGCAAGAAAACGGCGGGAATTGATGGAAAGTCAAGCCTCAATTACCGAGAACGCATGGAACTGGTTGAAGCATTGAACCACTATGGCCACGACTGGCAACATAGCGGACTACGTGAAATCCCAATCCCTAAAAAGAACGGGAAAGTAAGAATGCTTAAGATACCAACCATTGCCGACAGAGCATGGCAATGTTTAGTAAAGCTAGCCCTGGAACCGGCTCATGAAGCTACGTTCAGCAAGGATAGCTACGGATTCAGGACAGGAAGATGTGCCCAAGACGTCCAGAAACGACTTTTCGGCCATCTAAACTCAAGTTCAAATGGGTACCAAAAACGAATCATAGAGTTAGACATTGAAAAATGCTTTGGCCGTAGGCCACGCTTCGCGAACGACCGTATCTCTCACACCTGTATAATGGAAAGGCTTATAGCACCAGCTAAGATTAAAACGGGAATATTCAGATGCCTAAAAGCAGGAGTATCCGTACAATTTCCAGAACAGGGAACCCCACAAGGGGGAGTGGTAAGCCCTTTACTCGCAAATGTGGCCTTAAACGGAATCGAAGAATTACATACCAGTCTCCGCTATGCAGACGATATGGTATTTCTGTTAAAACCAAAAGACGACGCTGAGAAAATTCTCCAGAAAGTAAAAGAATTTTTGGCAGAACGAGGGATGAACGTCAGTGAAAGTAAGACTAAGGTAACTAAAGCGACAGACGGGTTTGTCTTCCTTGGCTGGTACTTTAGAGTCAAGAAAAACCGCAAATTCCATTGCATTCCCTCAGCGGAAAACCATCGGAATGTACGGGAAAAGATTAAAAACGTCGTCAACTGCTCGAATTATGGTGCAGAAGTAAAAGCTAAAAAACTAGCCCCTATAATCCGGGGATGGCGCAACTACCACTCAAGCTGTGACATGAGCAGCAGCAGGGATAGTTTATGGTTCATAAGAATGGCGGCCAATCGGAAATTCAGAAAAGAAAAGAAGACCAACCGCTGGAAAGCCAATAAACTGTGCGATAAAGCGTTCCCAAAGGTAGAATACAGTCTATTCGGAAAACACGACAACGTAAAGGGAGCTAAGTCACCTTACGACGGCGACTTAGTCTATTGGAGTAAAAGAAATTCGCGCCTTTACTTCGACGCTACGTCCAAAGCCTTGAAAAAGCAAAACCATTCATGTGGATACTGTGGATTGAGATTCATGGAAGACGAATCTGTACACCTCCATCATATTGATGGAAACCACGACAATTGGTCAAGAAGTAATCTAACAGCAGTCCACCAGAGTTGTCACCAACAAATACATTGGTCAAAAGTTGAGACACAAGTGAAACCCACTTTCAACAACGAACAAAAAGGAACTTGTAAGACAACAAAGACAACGAACAAAACCACAGGAGCAAAAGCGAAAGCTAAGGATACCTAGGAGCTGTATGAAGGGAAACCTTCACGTACAGTTCTGAAGGAGAGGTGCCCCGGATAATACCGGGCATCGACTCTAACATGTGAAAAGCTATTACGCCAGCATCAATCATGGGATTTTGATGGAGATTGTGGGGAAATATGTTAGTGAAGAAGCAGTTATTCGTTTGTTATGGGGTTATTTACGTCGCTATGTTTCTGATGGGGGTGACTACATTGATATTTCAAAGGGCATCTCCAAACGATGCCCTATTTCTCCACTAATTGGAGCGTTATTCCTTAAACCTTTGGATGACCGGATGGCTCAGCTTGGTTGTTTCTATGTCAGATACATGGACGATTGGGTAATTCTGGCACCGATCCGCTGGAAGTTGCGAAAAGCCATCAAAGCCACTAACGAGGTGATGAATGAGTTAAAGGTTCTCAAACATCCCGAGAAGACCTTTATCGGTCGCATCGCCAGTGGCTTTGATTTTTTGGGCTATTGGTTTTCGACCTCGGGTTTAGGAATAGCTCGGAAGACGGTGGAACGGATGCTTGAAAATATGACTCGGCTTTACGAGCACGGTGCGCCCATAGAGCGCATTGAGGCATATTTTATACGCTGGTGGCGATGGGTGAAAGGTGGGATATCTGTGACATGGCTCAGTGTCTTTCAATCAAGTTTAACCCTTCGGGTGATGGGGTTAACCAGACCCCCTGGTTCAAGGGAAGGGGGTTGCGGTGAGCTCAAGCAGGATTTATTTCACGCGCTACTGTGATTACTTCCTTCGTCTTTTTTCCCTCTAAGTTGCTGATTTTTCCCTGGGGGCTGGTCGGCTCTTTCCATTGACGGTTCTGGCCGATGATTCATCAAACGTACATGTTACTGCTTGAATTCTTTTTTCTTTCAACCCTCCTATCAGTATGTTAATACTCGGCATGGTTCATGGTAAACTTTATACTCCACTAACGCTAATCGCGAAACTGATATACTATAACGTGATGCATTTTCCATGGGGATCACTCCATAACTCTGGATGGCCAGGTCTTTTTTATATCCTAATCCTTCGGTTGATGTTATGATTTCTAGCTCACCTTCACCCCCGAAATTAGTATAATCCATACATAGGCGCTCATTGGGTTTATTCTCTACGACACCGACATGTGATAACCCATTAACACTACCCACGCACATAATCTCCTCTTTAGTTAGATCGCAGTAACGGCTATCGGAAGATGTATTGGAGCCAAAGGCCGGCTGGCATACGATTGCACAACACGACAAAATCATCCCCACCACCATGACGGTCAGTCCTTTAATCCCACTCCGGATCTTTTTTTTCATTTTTTCCTCTCCTTTTTTTCCTTTGTTTCTGTAAAGCATTTTTGTCCCATAACGGAAAGGGTACCATAGTCTTCCTAGATTTACACAATAATTCTCCGCAATTCCCCATCTGTGACCAAACCCTGGGGTTTTCACCATTAGACATCTCCAGGAATTGCTAAGCAAGTCCATAACTAGGTTTGAGATGTTTGCGATAGTTAACAAATGCTTGATTTTTAAACGAAAAAATGAGGATTGCCAGTATTTATTGACACTAATTT
>NZ_JAAHIG010000449.1:0-6517 GCF_010692305.1 Moorena sp. SIO4G3
GTGGACTTTCACCACCATCCGTTAAACAGTTAGAAATTCGGGTTTTTCCCGCGATTCCCCTAAGTCATACCCCTCCTATCTCAGGAGGCTCCTACTTAGAACGAGCCGCACTCTTCTTTAAGGTCAAACAATTGCGGGTCTCTATCCCGGTTGTGCCTCGGATTTTCAGCCTGTGCCCATATTTAAATGATACTCTAGCGCTATAAAATTGTCAACCTTTTCAATAAAATTGTATTTAGGCGACTAAAGTCGGTACCAGGCTTTCATCCCCGGTTTAAAAACACGGGGATGAAAGCCTGGAGCCGTTCTGTAAAAGCGTACACTAGAAAGCTGAACCTTGGGTAATTCCTTGGAACAAATCTATTCAATAGGTTTTCACTGTTAGGATAAGCGCAAGGAGAGTGAATCTTTCGACGGACCGTAATGCTGACCAATAGTCCTGCTTCCCAGTCAAACCCAATAATTTTAGATAGCCTACCTGATTTCAGGATTCCAGCTCAAGGCTGTCCACCACGAACTCGGCTGCATATTGACCTAATTTTACTCGCCATTGAAGCTCTCGAACTGGGAGGTTCTGAGGCAATGCTATTGGCGGCTAGAGAGCTGGAACTTCAGGAGATTATTAAAAATCGTGTTGTTCTTTGGCGTATGCGCTCTACCAATCCCTGGCGGCGCTCTTACACACGACGTCCTCTAACTCCAGAAGAAGCTAAGGCTTTAGTGGTGATTGCTAGTCATATGGCACGCCGAATGACAGTTCTGATTCGGCAGTTGTTGACGGCTTATGAACAACTGCTGGAAAAGCAGGTACCTCTAGAACAACATTTTCGCCTATCTAAGTATTTGGAAAGGTTCCAGGCTCATTTTCGCAGCCGGATGAACCCCCGTCGCTCTAAAGTGGCTGCCTATAACTCTGAAGAAAAGTTGAATCAACTCGCAATTTCTCTATTGAGTGAGCTTCTGTTCTGTACAGGCACTTCTGGAAGGCAAAGATTATGGACTAGTCTGTTTGATGGGGAATTGCCTTGAATGTTTTTGTTGTTGCTGATTATCGACATGCCATCAAGTATCAAGTAATAGTCAGGTGACTTATCAATTAGCCATTATCAATTACCCATTATTCATTACCCATTATCCATTACCCATTCCCTCAATGCTAGTCTAAGAGGTTGAAGGGGATTTTTCAGCAGGAACAGCCGATGACAATTCGACGCCAGTACAGTCTTCCCAACTGTACCCTTATCCTGGAGGGTTGGAGTAATAGTACCACAGGGGATGGGTTACAGCCAGATCCCCGACCATTGCTGACAACTCTAACTAATGCGGAATGCCATTTAGGGGCTATGAAACAACCCCTCAGTGGTGGGCGGGATTTTTTTGAGGACTTGGTAGATAGTGTAAGCCGCTATGCTCAGGAATTTTTGTCTAAAGTACCTCACCCCAAACCCAATGCTGAGAAACCAGCTAAGGTGCATCTGCAGAAAGTCGAGGACAAAAATGTGCATCGACTGACACTGCTAGATACTCCCAACTCAGGAGCAATGACCAACTCAGGGAAAGGTCTCCATGTAGATTTGAACACAGTGCAGTTGTTTGACTTGGTTGAGGCGATTGACCAGTTTTTGGCTGATGGACGAACCCTACCAGATATTAGCGTTTCGTTGCAGCCTGTTTCTAAGCACTATCGCCAAGCTGAAAAACCAGTAACCGAGCGTACTGCACCCGCTGCACTGGGCATGGCAAGTTTGGCTCTAGCTGCGATCGCATTTTTCTTTGTACCGATTCCAGAAGTACGGGAACCCGAACCTGCCCGAACAGAGGAAAATTCCAATGAAACCAGTACCTCAACTGGGGAGAGTGACCCTCAGGCAACACCAACACCAACACCAAAGGGAACACCACTCTCGATTGAGGAGCTAGAAAAAGTGCTCACAACTGCACCAGAAATTACTGATCCCACAGAGTTGCGCTATATACAAAGAAGCCTGCAAAAGCGAATTTTTCGAGCTTGGGGGAACCGGGAACAGTTTGCTGGGAATTTAAACTATCAGGTTAGTGTTGGCAGAGATGGTGCGATTTTAGGGTATAAACCCGTTAAGGGCACACCCTTGGATGGGGCAGACCAAACCCCCCTACCTGAATTGCTGTACACCAAAACTACAGGCAATATTGCTACCCAAGAACCTATTGCTCAGTTCCAGGTGTTATTTAAACAAGGGGAAGACGAAGGGATTCTCGAAATCAGTCCTTGGAATGGTTATATGGGTAGGATTACCCTAGGGCCAGAAATTAATGACAGCGCTGTCATTAACGATTTGAAAGGCAAGGTGTCTCAGAAAATTGGTGACAGTTGGAATAAAACCTCCAGCTATCCTAAAGATTTAACGTATCGAGTAGCTGTGACTGAAGAGGGTATCATTGCTGATTATGAAGCAATTGATAAAGAGTCTTGGGATTACTCCCAAGAAACTCCTCTAGAACGCCTAATCAAGCCAGCAGCAGCTGGCATTGGTGGCGAAGGGACTGGGTTAGTACCCCAGAAGCCCCTTGGTCATTTTCGAGTAGTGTTTAAAACTAATGGTGAGTTAGATGTTAGTCCCTACAGGAGCAAGGAATAATTTCCTGTGGCTAATTTAACAAAATGCGAGACGCGGATTTCAATATTTTGTCAACCCGCCCTCACCTGAATTCTTACCCTTTTTTCAATTCGTTTTTCCGAAAAATGCAGAATTTTTGCGTCCGCTCTTGCCCAACCAAGGAAAACCCTGCGGTTGCGAACATGCTAAGATACTCTATTTCATCGAAAAATATTAATCGCATTTGTTGTTGAGAAAGGATCTTGCCATTTGCTGAAAATGTATAAGTCTTCTGTAATGATTGTTCTCCAAAGTCGGTTGTTTGCGTATACACGATCCCATCTTTGATTGGCATTTCATAATTGGTATGATCCCCTTGAATCGACATACATAAAAGACCATCCTTATCTAAAAGATCATACAGTTTGTTCAGCGATTTCATCTGCACATCTTTGTTAGGGCAATAACTATACAGGCGATATTGTTGTTCTTGCTCTCTGTAGGAGAAACAGAAAACTCCCCCAGTCGAAATAACAGCCTCAAAAGTATCGCTGGTTTCATAATCCTCAATACTTGCACATACGAGCCTCACCGAATTATCCTTGAGTCTTTTTTCTGCTTGTGCAAGCATTGCAGGCGAGAAATCAATACCTGTTATATTATAATTCTCCAATAACAACATCTGCTCGGTTAATAAGCCGCTTCCTACCCCCATATCCAGAATTTTTATTCTTTCACCCAAAATTTTCTGCAATGATGTGGCATAACCTTTATGGTCATAATAGCCAGATGTCATCAAGTTGTCATAATACTTAGCGAGTTCTGTGTATGTATTGTCCACAGACCCCAAATCAGAAGATTCTTGTTTTACCATAAAAATCATGCCTCTTTGAATTTCTATATAAGACTATCATTTAGGTGCGGATAAATAAACCTTAAAACTCATAATCATAAAATAAACCTGAAAGTCTGTATTCAAAAGGTTTTGACCATTTTGAATCTCAATACCTAACACAGAAGCAACCGTTTATAATCTCCCCGTTCGTGGGCAGGCAGGTCAATCGAGTCAAAGGGAGGTGGGGTGGTGGGGGTAGTTTTTTTTAGGTTAAAAATACCTAAGGTACGCTTGATCCATTAAGAATTAAATTCGCCACGGGTCGCACTTTTTATTAATAAAAATTCCCCCACGGTTCGCGTTCACACTTAGCTTTTAAAAAGCGCGGGGTCGCACCGCTATATCCCGTTTCTCCCGTTTTTACCCACCTCCTATCCAAAGGAATAATTGTTAGTGGCAAATTGAATCTTCGCTGATACCCAGTTGCGTTATGGGTTGACCCTTAACCATTGCTTGTGTCTAGTCAACACTCAACACTCAACACAACCGTTTAAAATTAAAATCCCCCCTGCTCCAGGGGGGATTTTTAACGAAACATACTGCTGACAGAAGAGTCTTCATGAATACGCCAGATGGTTTCACCCAATAAGTTAGCCACTGAAAGCACTGTCAGCTGTGGAAACCGTTTGGCGTCCGGTAGTGGAATACTATTGGTAACAATTACTTCTTCAAACACTCCACTAGAGAGGCGCTCTATAGCTGGTGGCGAAAACACGGCATGGGTTGCACAAGCATAGACTTGACGAGCCCCTTCTTGACGCAGTACTTTGCCAGCTTCACAAATCGTGCCAGCAGTGTCAATCATATCATCGACTAGCACCGCAGTTTTACCCTTGACATCCCCAATCACATTCATCACTTCAGCGATATTGTGAGCTTGCCTGCGCTTGTCAATAATGGCAAGGGGGGCATCATATAGCTTTTTGGCAAAGGCTCTGGCTCTAGCCACACCACCAACGTCCGGCGAAACTACTACTAGATCAGTTAGGTGCTTAGAAGCCAGATATTGTAGCAATACTGGTGAACCGTAGACATGGTCACAGGGGATATCGAAATAACCTTGAATTTGAGCGGAGTGCAAATCCATTGCCAAAATCCGATTAGCACCAGCTCCAGTAATCAGGTTAGCCACCAGCTTGGCTGTAATGGACTCACGCCCCGCCGTTTTACGGTCTGCTCGCGCATAACCATAGTAAGGAATCACAGCAGTAACTTGCCGCGCTGAGGCTCGACGGCAAGCATCGATCATAATAAGTAACTCCATCAGGTAATCATTCACCGGATAGCAAGTCGGTTGAATCAGGTAAACATCACACCCCCTGATGGATTCTTGAATTTGGACATAGAGCTCCCCATCAGCAAATCGTTTCCGTACCATCGGTCCCAAGTCGAGGCCTAGATAACGTGCTACTTCCTGAGAAAGGGAAACATTTGCCGAACCAGAAAATAGTCTTAAACGATTGTTAGCGGCAATCTGGGGCAGAAGAGGTTGAAGCTCTAAAGTAACTGAACTGCTCACAGCAAACCCTCGAAGCTTATTTCAACGCGATCTTAACATTCTAAGAATATCCCTTTTATAATAATTTTTATAATTATTTATTTAAATTTGATTAATATTTTATTAATTTTTATAGCGTTGCTCTAACAGAAGTGTTGACTAAAGACACTATATATAGTGTCTTACCATCACACGAACCTGAGAACTCAAGCAGTTGTTTTTAAGTTTCTTACTCAAATACGAAAATTAACTATTGTACTTAATTCGAACAACTGTACATCTAGTCAAGTAAGGTAGTTATTTAAGATAGTTCTACACCAAAATAAGATAGCAATGAACATAAGCGTGATGTTCTAATAAACCAGAACAACATATATAGCGGTTATCCTATTGATTAGGTACAGAGGATTTTTTACCTGTTCCCTATTTCCTATTCCCTATTCCCTATTTACTATTCCCTACAGCAATTACGCAATAACTATACTTGTAAGGTCTAATTCGGTATCCTACACCATAAGGGTGTTTAGAGTCTAGTTTTGGGTAAACCTTGATGTATATAGTGATCAACTTATCTGTGGCTCAACTCTGTGGCTCAACGGAACGGTTGGAATCCATCGATGGAGTTCCAAAGCAACTTGACACTCCCCGGTCTAAAGACGCGGGGATTCTTGCTTGGCCGTAGGCCACGCTACGCGAACAACGAGTCAGCTTGCTCAACCAAACCGGAGTCAGGAAGAGTAGAGGCCAATTCTCCACAAGCGTTCTGGTCTGTGACCAAGGTTCCGATGTGCCCCACCGTACCTAAGGCTCTGTTAAGGATGTTGACTGCGGCATTGTGATCCCTGTCTAATTCACAGCCACACTTACAGATGTGAGTCCTGGTTGACAGTGACTTCTTCACGACCTCGCCGCATTCAGAACAATTTTGGCTTGTATAAGCAGGATTTACTGCGACAGTTATCCTGCAAAATTTTTTACCAAAATGCTCCAACCATCTCCTAAATTGATACCAACCTGCGTCATTAATAGATTTAGCAAGACAGTGATTTTTTACTAGATTATTGACTCTTAAATCTTCATAGGCGACCAGGTCGTTAGACCGGATTACGCAACGTGCCGGAGACGAAACCTTAGAAGAGTGCAGCCTTACAACAAAACCTGTTACCTTTGATGCATAGCCTACCAACTATAAAGGCTGCACTCTTCTTGCGGTAACTTCTAGCCAGTCTCTTGGCGTGTTCTTGACGTTGCCTACTTATTTTAAGATGCTGTCTGCCTAGTCTATTAATCGCTTTTTTACGATTGGATGAGCCTTTCTTCTTTCGAGAAACTTGACGTTGATATAATTTTAGCTTCTTTTCCCCAGCCCTGTAAAAACGAGGGTTAGGTTCGGTTTTGCCCCTGGAATCAGTGTAAAACTGTTTCAATCCTACATCCAGTCCCACAGTCGCATCAGCAGGATTTAATTGCTCTTTTACATCGACAGAGATGCAAAACTGAACGTAGTAACCATCAGCCCTCTTGACTATGCGAATTCGTTTGATTAAC
>NZ_JAAHIG010000045.1:0-6434 GCF_010692305.1 Moorena sp. SIO4G3
TATTCTACAAGACTTCGCGTAAAAATTCGGAAATAATCAAAATATTTCTTCACGGCGGCTAAAGCCGCTACGAACCTTCATCCCCGGTATAAATACGCGGGGCTTTCGGTTTTTGGCTCCCACGTAAAACTGTGCCCATGGCAGGAATTGCTGTGGTTGGTGTAGCGCCAGAGTATCGCGGTCAAGGGGTAGCTTACCAATTAATGGCTAAGACTATTATGGCACTCCATGACCAGGGCGTGCCAATTTCTACGTTATATGCTTCTACTGACGCCCTTTACCGGAAAGTAGGCTATGAACGGGCAGGAAACCGTTGCCTTTGGAAATTGTCTACCAAAACGATTTCGTTATGCGAACGCAATCTTCCCATGCATCAAGTAGAGCCAGAGAATTACCAGGTCTTCGAGGAGGTCTATCACCAACACGCTCAAGCCAATAATGGGAATTTAGACCGCAATCGAGCTATCTGGGAAAATCTGGTGAAACCAATAGTAGCAAAACCAGAAGAAACTATCTATAGCTATCTGATTGGTTCAGAAACTCTACCGGAAGGTTACATAATTTTTACTCAAGAGGAAGACGATCAGGGGCTTCGGATTACGATTAACGATTGGGCATTGCTGACCACAGCTGCTATCAAGCGTTTTTGGACGTTTATCGCTGATCATCGCTCCCTAGTCAATCAGGTGTATTGGTATAGTTCTCCCCATGACCCGTTAATGTTAGTGTTACCAGAACAAACGGCTAAAATCGACACTCGATATTACTGGATGTCACGAATTATTGATGTTCCCAAAGCCTTAGACAAGCGAGGTTATCCGGTAGGAATCGATGGGGAATTACACTTGGAAGTTGAGGATGATTTGATTGAGGCTAATAACGGTAGATTCCGTTTACGTGTTCATCAAGGGCAAGGTGACGTTACTCCAGGAGGTAATGGGGATCTTCAAATTAGTATCCGAGGCTTAGCGTCTTTGTATAGTGGTTTATATAGTCCTAGACAACTGCAACTTGCCGGTTATTTGAAAGCCACAAACGAAGCGTTGTCAGTAGCGACATTATTGTTTTCTGGATCTGAACCTTGGATACCAGATATGTTTTGAGGTAAATATTCAGCGGTTTTCAATTGGGTCAGGTATAGATTCCTGGGTTTTAGGGAACAGGGAACAGGGAACAGGGAACAGGGAAGTCAGAAGAGGTGCATCTCATATTTGTAAAAAATATGAGAAATGGGGTAGGGTGTGTTAGGGAAGGGCTAGCTCTGATTTTCCAAATCTTTCCCAGTGTTGAGAAAGCCCGTCCCGTAACGCACCACCGGATCAAACGGTAAAAATGAGATGCACCCGTCAGAAGAGGGAACAGGGAAAAAATCCTGTGTACCTCAGGTGCGACCCGTGGCGAATTTAATTCTTAATGGGTCAAGCGCACCTAATAGTTATGAAAAATGCTGTATGCCCTAGGCGCATATGCGTAATATTTTTCAGAGGATAATTATATCATATTCAGATAATAATTTATTAAAAAATATAGCTTACTTCTGCTAAGTAATTTCCCTCTTCATCCCCTGTTCCCTGTTCCCTGTTCCCTGTTCCCTGTTCCCTGTTCCCTATTACCTAATATTTATAAGTGTTCAATCGAACATGATATTAATCTTGAGTTTCATTCAACCAAGCCCTTAAATCATCAACATTATAAAAATATAACAACGCTTCACTTAACCCTTCCAACTGCTCCAGTGACAGTTGAAGAATTTGCTGTTGCAGTTCACTCGGTATTTCTCCTAAGCTACGGGATAGCAGACGGAGGATCAGTGCTCGTTCTCGTTGTGCTCCTTCTTCTCGACCTTCTTCTCGACCTTGTTTGAGCCCTTCTTCTCGACCTTCTTCTCGACCTTGTAGCAACCCTTCTTGTCTAGACGTCTCGACAATATTATTCATATCTCGGTAATATTTGAGACTATTTTGGTAGTTATCCTGTTCAGTACGAGAAAAATTTGCAATTTCTGCCACGTCAAACAATTGATTGAATACTGACTCTTGCAATGGTTGAGGGCGATTCTGTAATTCTGAGAGATTTTTCAGGACAAACAGCCATTTATCAAAATGTGTTTCTAATTGGTCTAGGGTTTTCGTAAACTTTGGCAACTCGAGATAAAGGAATTTGAGTTTGTCATAAAACACTTGACAATCCTGATTTTTTAGCTCCACAGTATGTAGGATTGTTTCATCACGTTTATGGTCGTCAAAAACAAAATCTAAGACCCCGACAGTATAAACCGCCTTTAACTGATAATCCCAATCGCCTTTTTGCGCTTGTTCTTGGATCGGAAATGTGGAATAGTAAACACTTCTATCCTTAAAGAAGTTTTGTTTTGCTTTTTGAAATAGAACAATAAAGCTTTCCCCAGTTTTGGCTTGACAGTAGATTTCAAAAATTACCTTGTCTGTATTATTGAAGGTAACATCTTCAATTTCATGATGAGGTGGTAAAAGGGTATTTAAAAAATCAATAAGTAGTGCTTTATTTTGCTCTGTACCAAAGACACGCTTAAAGCCAAAAGCCGTAAGTAAAATAATATACTTATCTTTGAGATAATAGACCATGATAGTGCTAGAGCAATCGCCCCTGATCTGATCATGTATGATTGGATTTAGTTAATTATATTATAGCAGTTTTCAATTGGGTGAGTTACAGATTCCTGGATTTTAGGGAATAAAATACACATAAAATAGCACAAATATTGTGTATTTTATAGGTATAAAAAAACTGTATTTTTTATACCTATACTTTATAAAAATAGTCTGAATTAGTTACAAACACTATTAATAATTAATTCACAAAAATTATTCAGACTAATGACTCCATTAGCTATAGTGTTTATCATAAGGAGCTACATCTAAATTTTATTATCTGTTCCCATTAACTATGTGCAACGTTAACTATTGGAGACAAGCTTACCAACTCTTTAACCCAGACCAACCCCTGACGACACTAGAAGAAATTGAAGATTTTTATGTCCAGCGAGAGGATAGTCCAGTAAAAAATGTAATTAATACTCTGCAGATGGAAGATCAGCCAGTTAAGTTTTTATTAGCTGGTCATCGGGGCAGTGGAAAAACAACGGAATTGCGACGGATTGAACAGGAGCTAGGAGAAAACTATACGGTAATCTGGGTTGATGCGGCAACAGATCTCAACCGCTATAACATTGGTTATGCTGAGGTGGTGGTGTTGATTGGAATGGAAGTTTGTCGCCAAGCCATTCAACCAGGCTGGTTGTTAAATCGGAATCAGCGCTTACTGGAGGCTTTGAGAAATAGCCTGAGAACCGTAAGTTATAGAGATCAACAAATGAATGCTGAACAGTTAGAATTACCAGACGTTTTTACAAGATTGGGGTTAATTCTGAGACGGGGATTCACTCGGGATATTACTAGAAGCCTTAACATTGGTCCTGATCTTAATGACATCATTACTCGGACAAACGATATTATTCAAGCCGCTAAAACAGACTGCAATCAAAACTTATTAATCATTGTAGATGGTCTCGATCGCCAGGATTATGGCACCGCTGTGAAAATGTTTGCTAGTTCGCTGCTGACAGAATTAGAGTGTCATATCATCTACACCATTCCAATTTCCTTACGATATTCCCCTAGCTTTCGGCAACCGATGGAAAGCTTCCAATGTTTAGATTTGTATAATTTGCCTGTATTTGAATGCGATCGCAATTCTGGTCCCACCTCAACCCCTAACAATCTTGGTCGAGATATCTTGAAGTCTGTGATTACCAAACGATTAGCTAAAATTAATGAAACAGATCTATTCACTCCCGATGCCTTAGATCTATTATCTGAGAAGAGTGGTGGTGTGATCCGGGATTTAATCCGACTAGCGCGCACGGCTTGTCAGGTCGCCGTGAAGAATAAAAAGGAATATGTAGACACAACCATTGCTCAGGAGGCGATTCAAGAAGAACGCAGGGCTATTTCATTCTAATTGCGCCCGTGATATGCTAAGCAAGTCCTCTTCTATATAAGCCTTTTCAAGAGATGTCTGAGATTGCTATTGTTGAAGCGTTTGCGAATCTCCCCGATACTCGCGCCCTGAGCAGGACAACGCCATACTCAAGCTCTGTGTTTAGCCTTGTAAACCCCTTGCGGTTGCGGCTGGAAATCGGGGCTTTCTGGCGATTGGAGACTGGTTGAAATCCTATCACGATGAATTAGTCGCACTGTTCGAGCCACCCAAACAGCGCTTACCGTCATATAGCACCATTCGACGAACGTTGCTCAGAATAGATGATCAGAAGTATTCGGCGTGCTTATCTCGTTTTTTTTACATTGAACCGAAAGCCAATGAAACCATCGCAACGGATGGGCTTTGTGCTACTTTGCTCCTATGAAGCCATCAGTGATGACCCAAACAAAGACTCCCAAGAGCGCGATTATGCTGGGTTTGCGCTTACATTGTAGAACGAGGGTTGATTCTCGAACCCGATGAGGTCGATTCAAAAACCAATGAAATCACAGAACTACCAGCCTTCATCAAACAGATGGCTCTCAAAGGCGTGGTGTTTGCCTTTGATGCCATCAGTACCCAAAAAAAACAGCTCAGGTAATCATTGAAAGTGGCAATGATTACCTCGGAGCCCTCAAAAGCAACCAATCGAGATTACTCAGAGCGGTTCAAACGCGCTTTCGATCCCGAACAGAGTGTCCAACAGATCAATAAGGGACATGGCCGAATTGAAAAACGCACCGTCAGCAAAGCGTCATAAATTGGATTGTATACCTGCTTTCCCAGGGCTTATGACCTTAATTCGTGTGCACTCAGAACGCCAGGTTCATCGGGCAACCATCATTGAGGTCAGTCATGAAACTCGCTATTACGTTGCTTCTTTTATTGAGACAGCCGTTGAGTTTGCTCAACGCATTCGAGGGTATTGGGGGGTGGAAAACAAGGTTCATTATGTACGTATCGGTGACTCAATATGAAGATGCCTCCCGCATTCGAACTCCACCACTGGTACAGATTTGGGCCATTGCCCGAAACTTTTCCCTCAACTTGTATCGTGAACATGGCTTTGAGAATATGGCTCAGGCTCAGCGTCGTGCTGGTTCTACTCTTAACACACTCAAGGACTTGTTTAGAATGAAATAGCCCTGACAAGAACGTAATAATGAATAGGAGTAGAGTGGGTATCCTGCCCGCCCGAAAAGATCCAGTGCGCTTCCCATATTAAGAATTAAATTCCCTCAAGGTGTATCTTGTAATGGCCGGGGAACCTAGCCTTGGAAAGTGCCTTCAGATAACATTACCAGGAACAGGTAAGATGCCCATTCCACAAAACTCTTAAAATCATTCTATTATTAAGCAACGCCGATTTTTTAAGTGGTTTTAGTAGAATTCAGGTAACCTTGTGAATCAGTAGGTCTTTTTGGACAAAAGAGACCTATCTTTCTTTTATAGCAACCTAATTATAGTTTAGGACAAAATATGTGGGTTGAAAGGGAGCAGGGAGTAGGGAGCAGGGATTAGAAATATGTCTTAAACTTTACTTCAACTGCTATACCACAAAATGGTGGTCATGCCTTACATTTAAAGCTTCTCAGGCTATTTTGTCGCCCCTTCAGTTAGATTATACTTTTTTTTGATCAATTTGTAAGTTTTTAACAACAGGACAAAAACAGTTAATTTTAAGTGAATAACAAATTTAAAAAGTTTACTTATTAAATAAATCATTACAATTAGCCGCTAAATAAAGTCATTATTAAGAATGAATAATTACTCGATAATCTATACTATTTATAATAGTTATGAGCTACATCTAAATTTTATTCTCTGTTCCCATTAACTATGTGCAACGTCAACTATTGGAGACAAGCTTACCAACTCTTTAACCCAGACCAACCCCTGACGACACTAGAAGAAATTGAAGATTTTTATGTCCAGCGAGAGGATAGTCCAGTACAACATGGAATTAATACTCTGCAGATGGAAGATCAGCCAGTTAAGTTTTTATTAGCTGGTCATCGGGGCAGTGGAAAAACAACGGAATTGCGACGGATTGAACAGGCGCTAGGAGAAAATTATGCCGTAATCTGGGTTGATGCGGCAACAGAACTCAACCGCTATAACATTGGTTATGCTGAGGTGGTGGTGTTGATTGGAATGGAAGTTTGTCGCCAAGCCATTCAACCAGGCTGGTTGTTAAATCGGGATCAGCGCTTACTGGAGGCTTTGAGAAATAGCCTGAGAACCGTAAGTTATAGAGATCAACAAATGAATGCTGAACAGTTAGAATTACCAGACGTTTTTACAAGATTGGGGTTAATTCTGAGACGGGGATTCACTCGGGATATTACTAGAAGCCTTAACATTGGTCCTGATCTTAATGACATCATTACTCGGACAAACGATATTATTCAAGC